>NZ_JBEXEV010000002.1:0-142146 GCF_040606435.1 Micromonospora sp. NPDC005413 | reverse complement strand
TCTTGCCCTCGTCCTTGGAGTCCGAGTCCTTCTTGTCGCGGCTGTCTTCCGCGTCCTGGCCGTGCTCTTCGCCCTTCCAGTCCTTGCTGCCCTCGTCGCCGTGGGCGTCGGCGGCAGCGCCGCCACCCTGGCCGCCGGGCTGGGCGTCGTCGGCGGGCGGTTGCGGCTTGTCCTTGCCGTCTTCGCCCTTGCCGTCTTCGCCCTTACCGTGGTCGTCCTTGCCGTTCTCGTCCTTGCCCTCGTGGTCCTTGCCCTTGTCGTCCTTGCCGTGCTCGTCCTTACCGTGGTCGTCCTTGCCGTTCTCGTCCTTGCCCTCGTGGTCCTTGCCCTTGTCGTCCTTGCCGTGTTCGTCCTTGCCCTTGTCGCGGTCGGAGGAGTTCTCCTCCCCGCGCCACTCGCGGTCCTCGCCCCGGTCGTCGTGCACCGGCTTGAGCTTGACCTTGCCGGTGACCTTGGACCACACGAACGCGTGCTCCTGCCGATCCGGGCAGATCTCGAGGAGCTTGACCTCTTCGCCAGCCTTGACGACGTGCGGCTTGGCGAAGACCTTGCCGTCACGGTCCTTACCGCCGTCGTGGTGTCCGTCGGCGAACGCGATCCCCGGCGCGAACACCAGGAGCGATGCACCGCCGAGCGCGGCACCCGCAACGACCTTCCCGAGCATCTTCTTAGCCATGACCTGCGTCACTCCATCCCTGTTGTCCTGAGCCCGGCGACAACCGAGCTAAGACCGACGTTAGACGGTTTCATGACTTATGAAGTGAAAGATTCGTGTTCTGCGCTTTAGTGCAACTAAGAGGTGAAGGAGTGCTACGCGGCTTTCGCCGGGCAGAGCGCCGTCTCTGCTGGCGCACGTTGTTCCGTGCGTGCCACGGCGTTCCGTGCTCGCCGTGCGCAGCCGGCCGTGGTCGTCCGGTAGTGACGGTCAGGGTCGCGCTCGTGCGGCTCGGGCGCGCTCGGGGGTATCGTCCGAAACGGGCCCAGGGTGGCCCCCGGGCCGCAACGCATCGAGCCATTGCCATGGAAGCGCTCCCATGCGAGAATCGGCGAACGCGGTTCGGGGAGCCACACCGCGCAGGTAGGGAGTCGAGGGCACCCGGTTCACCGGGGCGACATCCCGCCGCCGATCGACCGGCCGCTGCGCCGGTCGGCACCACCACCACCCTCGCCCGTCCGGGTCGGGCACCCCCAAAAAAATCCCGTTGGCGCCGGCGGCCGTCCGTGCAGGACGCCCACCGGGCCGTCTCGCCGGGCCGTACGTGGGCCCGGTCTCGCCCAAGGAGATCAGTGGCATGAATGTGTGGAGAAGGCTGTCCGGTCCACGCCGGGGCCTCGTGCTCGCCGGCGCGGGCGTCCTGGTCGCCGGCGGGTTGGTGACGATCCCGGTTACCGCGGCGCAGGCCGCGACGCAGTGCGACGTCGCCTACACGACCAACGACTGGCCCGGGGGCTTCACCGGGAACGTCACCATCAAGAACCTCGGTGACCCGATCAACGGCTGGACGTTGAGCTGGACTTTCCCCAACTCCAGCCAGCGTGTGCAGCAGGGCTGGTCGGCCGAGTTCAGTCAGTCCGGCAGCCAGGTGACCGCGCGCAACCTGTCCTACAACGGCAACCTCGCCACCGGCGCGTCGACCAGCATCGGCTTCAACGGCGCGTGGAGCGGCAGCAACCCGAAGCCGACCTCGTTCACCGTCAACGGCGTGGTCTGCAACGGTGGTAGCCCCACCACCCCGCCGCCCACCACACCCCCGCCGACCACCCCGCCGCCCACCACGCCTCCACCCACCACCCCGCCGCCGACCACGCCTCCGCCCACCACCCCTCCGCCGGGCACGAAGGTGGACAACCCGTACGCCGGGGTGCGCGGGTACGTGAACCCGGAGTGGAAGGCCAAGGCGGACGCTGAGGCGGGCGGAAGCCGGGTCTCCAACAACCCCACCGCCGTCTGGCTGGACCGGATCGCCGCCATCAACGGCACTCCGGACAGCAGCTCCAACGGTGCGTTCGGGGTGCGTCAGCACCTGGACGAGGCGCTGCGCCAGGGCGCCGGGTACATCCAGTTCGTGATCTACAACCTGCCCGGCCGGGACTGCTCCGCGCTCGCCTCCAACGGCGAGCTTGGCCCGAACGAGCTGCCGCGGTACAAGGCCGAGTACATCGACCCGATCGCCGCGATCCAGGGCGACTCGAAGTACCGGAACCTGCGGATCATCAACGTCATCGAGATCGACTCGCTGCCGAACCTGATCACCAACACGTCCGGTCAGGCCGGTGGCACGGTCATGTGTGACACGGTCAAGGCCAACGGCGCGTACGTCAACGGTGTCGGCTACGCCCTCGCCAAGCTGGGCGCGCTCGGCAACGTCTACAACTACATCGACGCCGGCCACCACGGCTGGCTCGGTTGGGACACCAACTTCGGCCCGACCGCCGACATTCTGAAGACCGCCGCGGTCGCCTCCGGCAGCACGGTGAACAACGTGCACGGGTTCATCGTCAACACGGCGAACTACTCGGCGCTGCGCGAGCCGTACTTCAAGGTCACGGACAACGTGAACGGCCAGACGGTGCGGCAGTCCAAGTGGGTCGACTGGAACTACTACGTCGACGAGTTGTCGTTCGCCCAGGCGTTCCGCGACAAGCTGGTGTCGATCGGCTTCAACTCCGGCATCGGCATGCTGATCGACACGTCCCGCAACGGCTGGGGCGGCTCCGCGCGGCCCACCGGACCGGGCGCGACGACCAGCGTCGACACCTACGTCAACGGGGGTCGCATCGACCGGCGTGGCCACCTCGGCAACTGGTGCAACCAGGCCGGCGCTGGCCTCGGCGAGCGTCCCCGGGCCAACCCGGAGGCCGGCATCGACGCCTACGTCTGGGTGAAGCCGCCGGGTGAGTCGGACGGCTCCAGCAAGGAGATCCCGAACAACGAGGGCAAGGGCTTCGACCGGATGTGCGACCCGACGTACGGCGGCAACGCCCGCAACGGCAACAACCCGTCCGGAGCGCTGGCGAACGCACCGATCTCCGGTGCGTGGTTCTCCGCCCAGTTCCAGGAGCTCATGCGCAACGCGTACCCGGCGCTCTGACCGGATCGCTTCCGCAACCACCCGCCGCCGGCGGTAGGTGAGGCACTGCCGGCGGCAGGTTCCCCGGGTCCCCGATCCGACCGTGATGGTCGGGTCGGGGACCCACCCCGTACCCCGGTCAGGGCACGGTGCGCTCGATCGCCGCCCGACCCTGCTCGGCCAGGTCGCGGCGGGCCTTGTCCAGGTTCTCCGGGGTGAGGTCCTGCCCTCGGGCCATCACCAGGTCCTCCGGCTCCCAGGGCTGCTCCGCCCCGGTACGGATGTTGTCCCCGCCCGCGCCGGTGCCCGTCCCGGTCGCACCGGTGCCGGCAGCGTAGGGGTCACCGATCAGCTCGGCGGTGCCCGGCGCGAGGTCGTCCGGCCGGCCGCGAGGCTCGGAGAAGGCCGGGGTGTCCCGGTCCGGGCCACCGCCGGTTCGCAGCTGCGGGACGGTGGCGTCATCATCCACCGCCGAGGCCACCTCCGGGCTGTCCTCCAAGGGCGGTTGGCGATCGCGATCGGTCATGGTGCTGCCTCCTGGGTCCGACACGGTGCCTGATTTCCCTCGCGTACCCCCTGGTGTCCTGCTCATGCCGCACGGCCCGGCCGTCAGGTGCCGGGCTGCTGCTCGTTGGGGGACGGCGGTTCCGCCGGGCGTAGCCACTGCCAGAGCAGCATGAGCAGGCCGAAGGCGAGCATCGCCAGCCCGGCCCACAGGTTGATCCGTACACCCTCGGCCTTGTCGATCTCAGCCCGGCTGTCGAAGATGCCGATCAGCGTCACGATGATCCCGTACGCCACGAAGAGGCCACCGATCACCCGCCGGATGTCGAACAGCCTGGCCGCGGCGGAGCGCCGCTGTTCCGCCTGCGTCTCGTCGATCAGCGGGTCCTGTGCCGGCTGGCCGTGGTTGTCCATCTGCCGACCCCTTTCCTAGAAGACCGGGATGTAGAAGAGAGCGGCCAGCGCGACCGCGATCACACCGAGCAGCACGGGGGAGCGGTACCAGACGGCGTCCCCGGCGAGCACGTCGCCCTTCAGGTCGACACCGCCCATGCCGTAGACCAGCCCGCGCAGCTCCTCGTCGCGTTTGGGGGCGGTGAGCGGAGTGAGGATCACGGCGACGACCGCCACCGTGACGAAGGCGATGCCGGCGCCCCAGAAGCTCTCCTCCAGGTCCGAGTTGAAGTGGATCACACCGCCCTTGTAGAGCAGGTACGTCGCGAGCGACGCCAGGGTGCCCAGCAGCAGCGACCAGAAGCCGGCCAGCGCGCTCATCCGCTTCCAGAACATGCCGATGATGAACGTGGCGAACAGCGGCGCGTTGAACAGCGAGAACAGCGCCTGGATGTAGTTCATGATGTTGCTGAACCCGGCCGCGATGAACGCGGTCCCGATGCCGATCACCACCGCGCCGACTGTCGCCCACCGGCCGATCCGCAGGTAGTACTCGTCCGAGCGGTCACGGCGGACGTACGCCTGCCAGATGTCGTAGGTGAAGACGGCGTTGAAGCCGCTCACGTTGGCCGCCATGCCGGCCATGAACGAGGCGAGCAGGCCGGTGACCGCCACCCCCAGCACACCGTTGGGGAGCAGGTCGCGCATCAGCAGCGGGATCGCGTTGTTGTACTGCAGGTCGCCGCTCTCCGCGCCGAGCCCCTTGACCGTCACCAGGGCCACCAGGCCGGGGATGACCGTGACCAGGGGAATGAACAGCTTCGGGTACGCGGCGATGATCGGCGTACGGCGGGCGGCGCTCATGTTCTTCGCCGACAGCGCCCGCTGCACCTCGGCGAAGTTCGTCGTCCAGTAGCCGAACGACAGCACGAAGCCGAGGCCGAAGACGATGCCGATCCACTGCGCGCCGAGGGGGTTGGCGGTGGTCGCGGTGTCCTGCCACGTGTGCAGGCCGGCCTCACCGAGCTTGGAGTCGCGCACCGCGTCCATCAGGCCGTTCACTCCGCCGACCTTGACCAGGCCGATCACGGTCACCGGGATGAGACCGGCCAGGATGACGAAGAACTGGAGCACCTCGTTGTAGATCGCACCGGACAGACCGCCGATGGTGATGTACGCCAGCACGATCGCCGCGCCGACCACGACCGCCGTCCAGAGCGGCCAGCCGAGCAGCGCCTGCATCACCAGGGCGAGCGCGTAGAGGTTCACCCCGGCGATCAGCACCTGGGCGACGGCGAAGCTGAGCGCGTTGAGCAGGTGGGTGGGGCGGTTGAACCGCAGCCGCAAATACTCCGGCACGCTGCGGACCTTCGACCCGTAGTAGAAGGGCATCATCACGATCCCCAGGAAGACCATCGCCGGGACGGCGCCGATCCAGTAGTAGTGCAGCGTCATGGCGCCGTACTGGGCCCCGTTCGCGGCCATCCCAATGATCTCCAACGCGCCCAGGTTCGCCGAGACGAAGGCGAGACCGGTCACCCAGGCCGGTAGGGAACGGCCGGAGAGGAAGAAGTCGACGCTGGTCCGGATCGCCCGGCGCGCGGCGAAACCGACCCCGAGGACGGTGACGAAGTACAGCGCCAGGATGAGGTAATCCAGGCCGTTCATGTTGAGCCGAAGACCGCCGCCGTCGTCCATGCCTTGTCACCCCTCGTCCGCCGCGCGTGTCGGTGAGCGCGCGCGGTATTACCCCGGCAGTCGGGTTTCACGCCTCTTTTCCAGGTTCGGCGTATTCGGGCGTGCCGGGGCGGTCTGGCGGCGTTCCGGCCCCGACGGGCGACCTCACGGGTGGCTTTGACGGATGTGCGGAGGCGCCCCGGCCGATCGGCCGGGGCGCCCCTGGTCTGTCGTCGCTCAGCGACCCAGCACGCGGTCCAGGAAGTCCCGGTAGCGGCGCACCGCCACCCGCAGATGCTCGGTGTCCGCCGAGCCGGCGTCCTGCCATCCGCCCAGGGTGGTCTTCTGCGCGGCCAGCGCCGAGGCGAGGGCCTGGATGGCCTCCTCCACCAGCGCCTGCGCCTCGGCGGCTGCGCCCTGCGGATCGTCCACGAAGCGCAGCTGCACGTCCCGCCAGCGATCCCGGAACGCCTGTGCCGTGTCGGCGTCGAGGAGCGCGGCAGCCTCGGCTGCCACGGTCGACCCGGCCGGTAGGGACGTCCCAGCGGACTCCAGCGAGGTGCCGGTGCCGCGTCCGGCCGGCACCGGGTCGGCGTCCGGCGAGACCGCGTCCGGATCGACCATCTCCGGCGTCGCGCTGCCGTAGGCGGCCGCGTCCGAATCGCCACCGGTCGGGGTCAGATCGCCGCGGGCATCGGTGTTCCGGCGGTGCAGCTCGGCGGTGGGATCGGCGCGCAGACCCTCACGCTCGCCGTCCTCGGCACCGTCGCCCGGCTGGGCGGTCCGCTCGGCCCGGGGGTCCGGCTGGTCCTGCGGGCGCGGGCTGGCCAGCGCGGACGCCGCCACCGCGTCGCCCACCGTGGTGGCGCCGAACGTGGTCGGCAGCGGCCCCGGCTCGTGGAACCCGCCCTCGTCGTCCAGGTCGTCGGACCGGTCGTCCGGCCGGCCGCGCCGGTCGGAACCGTCGGGCCGCTCGTCGGCGGCGGACGGGTCGTCGAAGGTGCCCCGGTCGTCCAGGGTGTCCTCGGGCACGTCCGAGCGGCCGGCCCGGTCGCCGGCTGGCGGCACCGGAACCGGCTCGGAACGGACCCCCTCCGGATGGTCGTTGCTCACCTGCTGGTCTTCATGGCGCATCGGTGGCCTCCTCAGCGGCTCGTGGCGTCGTGCGGGGTGTCCGGGTGGCGCTGCTCGGGCGGGTGGTGGCCGACCGGCTCCTCGCCGAGCAGGTCGGCGAAGAGTGCCCGGTAGTGCACGACCGCCTGGCGCAGCTCCTCGGTGCTGGCCTCGCCCCGGGAGTTGCGCAGGTGGATCTCGTGCGCGTCCCGGTAGTTGGTCAGGGTGCGGGCGTGGTCGACGGAGAGGTGCGCGGTCTGGTCGGAGAAGTCCCCGGTTGGGTAGCCCTGCTCCTCGATGAGCCGGGTGACCAGTTCGTCCGCGTCACCCACGGTCTCGCTAGGCGAGTCGATGAAGCGGACCTGGAGTTCCTCCCAGGCAGCGGCGTAGCGGGCCCGGGACTCCGGGCTGAGCGGGGTGAGCTCGAGTTCGGCGTGCCGGCGTTCCCGGTCGCGCAGCTCGCGCTCCGCGGCGGACCGGCTGTCCTGCTCGGCAACCACCCGGTCGTACTCCGGGCCGAACCGGCTGCGCAGCTCGCGGCGCCGGATGAGCGACCGGGCGGCCACGGCCAGTGCCGCGATCACCAGCACGACGAGCACGATGACGATTATCTGCGTGGGCGACATGGGCTCCTCCTTCGTTACCGGTATTCCCTCCGCGCACTGATCGCCAATCCCGTTCCGGCGCACTTTCCTTGCCGGCCTGCGTTCGACGTCGAGATTTCCTCCCCGGCGATGACGAGGCACACAGTGCCGCGTCCGACTAAAACTTGACTCATTCCAGAAAACGAGCTTGGGTGGGGTGATGCCGGCTCGCGACCTCGACTGTCAGCCCGAGCACCGATCAGACACGCCGCACCAGCCATCTGGAGGAGAGCGATGAGCGACCAGGCCAATAAGCCGATCCTCACCACCCGGCAGGGTCACCCCGTCAACAACAACCAGCAGCAGCGGACGGTCGGCTCGCGCGGTCCCGCGACCCTGGAGAACTACCACTTCCTGGAAAAGATCAGCCACTTCGACCGGGAGCGGATCCCGGAGCGGGTGGTGCACGCGCGTGGTTTCGTCGCGCACGGCGAGTTCGAGGCGTACGGGACCATCGGCGACAAGCCGGCCGCGACGTACACCCGGGCCAAGCTGTTCCAGACCAAGGGCAAGAAGACCCCCGTCACCATCCGGTACTCCACCGTCATCGGCGGCCGGGACTCCTCCGAGGCCGCCCGCGACCCGCGCGGCTTCGCGGTCAAGTTCCGCACCGAGGATGGCAACTGGGACGTGGTGGGCAACAACCTCCAGGTCTTCTTCATCCGCGACGCGATCAAGTTCCCCGACGTGATCCACTCGCTGAAGCCGGACCCGGTGACCTTCCGGCAGGAGCCGAACCGGATCTTCGACTTCATGTCGAACTCGCCGGAGTCGATGCACATGTTGACCTGGCTCTTCTCCCCGTACGGCATTCCGAAGAACTACCGCACCATGCGCGGCTCCGGGGTGAACACCTACCGTTTCGTCAACGCCCAGGGCGAGGGCGTGCTGGTCAAGTTCCACTGGATGACCCAGCAGGGCGAGCACAACCTGACCCAGGCCGAGGCGGACGCCATCCAGGCCACCGAGTTGGGCCACGCCTCCAGGGACCTCTACGAGGCCATCGAGCGCGGTGAGTACCCGCAGTGGGAGCTCAACGTGCAGGTCATGAGCGACGACGAGCACCCGGAGCTGGACTTCGACCCGCTTGACGACACCAAGATCTGGCCGGAGGAGCAGTTCCCGTACCTGCCGGTCGGCATGATGACGCTCAACCGCAACATCACCGACCACCACAACGAGAACGAGCAGATCGCCTTCGGCACCGGCGTGCTGGTCGACGGCATCGACTTCTCCGACGACAAGATGCTGGTCGGCCGGACCTTCTCCTACTCGGACACCCAGCGCTACCGGGTCGGTCCGAACTACCTCCAGCTGCCGGTGAACCGGCCGCGCGAGGACGTCGAGGTCAGCACCAACCAGGGTGGCGGCCAGATGTCGTACGGGGTGGACAACCGGGGCGGTAACCCGCACATCAACTTCGAGCCGTCCTCGGTCGCCGGCCTCCAGGAGGCCGACGAGTCCTACCGGGAGTACCGGCCGTTCGTCTCCGGGCAGATCATGAAGGCCCCGATCGAGCGGCAGAACAACTACGCCCAGGCGGGCCACCGCTTCCGCGAGATGGCGGACTGGGAGCGCGACGACCTGATCCTCAACCTGACCGGGCTGCTGGCCCAGTGCGACAAGCACATCCAGGAGAAGATGGTCTGGCACTTCAGCCAGTGCGACGAGAACTACGGCCGTCGGGTCGCCGAGGGGCTCGGCATCGCCGACAGCGCCTGATCCGTCCCACAGCACCACGAACGCCCCGCCGGTCCGCCGGCGGGGCGTTCGCCGTTGCCCGGTGGGCTGCGTCCCGGAGCGTCGATGTCGGCGCGACAGGCGGTAGTGCAACTGCCCTCGATTACGTATCCTGCCCAAGGCGCCCGCGCCGGTGCCCGGCGTCACTGCCGGGCGCGCAGCCGGCCGACGCGTTGCCCGGCGGTGCCGGCACCCCTCCTGCCACCCCTGTACGGGCGAGGTCTGATGAGAACCCGCGACTGGCCGATCCGCTCGAAGCTGACCGCGTTGGTCGTCGCGCCGGTGACCGCGCTCCTGGCGCTGTGGATCTTCGCGACCACGCTGACCTTCGGTCCCGCCCTGAACCTGCTCTCCGCCCGCACCCTGCTGTACGACCTGGGCCGCCCCGGCGAGGTCGTGGTCACCGAGTTGCAACGGGAACGCCGGCTCTCGGTCGTGCAGCTCGCGGGCACCACCGAGCTGCCCGCCCTGGCCGAGCAGCGCGAGCGCACCAATCGGGCGGTCGCCGAGCTGCGCCGCCGGGTCGACGGGGAAGCCCTGCGCGACGCCGCGGACGACCTGCTGGAGACCCGGGTCGACCAGCTGCTCACCGCCCTGGCGGCGCTGCCGGCCGGCCGGGACTTCATCGACGACCGCAAGGTGGACCGGGCCGGCGCGCTCGGGCTGTACAGCGGCATGGTCTCCGCGGCCTTCCAGGCGTTCGCCGGCATGGCGACCCTGACCGACCCGGACATCAACCGGCAGGCACTGGCGCTCACCGCGTTGGGTCGCTCCCGGGAGCTGCTCGGCCAGAGCGACGCGATGCTGGCCGGCGCGCTGACCGCCGGTCGGTTCGCCGAGGGGGAACACAGCCAGCTCGTGCAGGCCATCGGCAACCAACGGTGGCTCATCGAGAACGCCGTGGCCGACCTGCCCGAGACCGGCCGGGCCGCGTACCAACGGTTGACCGAGGGCGAGGCGTTCACCCGGCTACGCACGATGCAGGACACGCTGATCGAGGCCAACCGGTCCGGCCGGCCGCCGGTCGACGCGGCGGCCTGGCAGGCCAGCCATGACGCGGTGCAGCAGCAGTTGCGCGACTTCGAGCTGGCCGAGGCCGACGGCCTCACCGACCGCTCGGTGCCGATGGCGGTCCGCATCCTGGCGCGGCTGGCCGCCGCCGGCGTGCTCGGGCTCGTCGCCGTGGTGGTCTCGGTGCTGGTGGCGCTGCGGGTCGGCCGCACGTTGGTCCGGCGGCTCAGCGGCGTCCGGACCGCCGCGCTGGAGCTGGCCGAACACCGTCTGCCGGACGTGGTGACCCGGCTGCGTCGTGGCGAGGTGGTCGACGTCGCCCGGGAGGCGCCGCCGCTGGATCACGGCCACGACGAGATCGGCGAGGTCGGGCGCGCCTTCACCGAGGTACAGCGCACCGCCGTCCAGGCCGCGGTGGACGAGGTCACCCTGCGTCGCGGGCTCAACGAGGTCTTCCTCAACATCGCCCGACGGAGCCAGAGCCTGGTCCACCGTCAGCTGCATCTGCTGGACCGGATGGAGCGACGCGCCGAGGACCCGGACGAGTTGGCCGAGCTGTTCCAGGTCGACCACCTGGCAACGCGGCTCCGCCGGCACGCCGAGGACCTGGTCATCCTCGCCGGCTCCGCGCCCGGCCGCGGATGGCGCAACCCGGTCGCGATGGTCGACCTGATCCGCGGCGCGATCTCCGAGGTCGAGGCCTACGACCGGGTGGACATCACCGCCGTGCAACCGGCGGGCGTGCTGGGCCGGGCAGTCGGCGACGTCATCCACCTGCTCGCCGAGCTGGTCGAGAACGCGACCGCCTTCTCCCCGCCGGACACCCGGGTCACCGTGACCGGCGAACCAGCAGGCGACGGGTACGCCCTGGAAATCACCGACCAGGGGCTGGGCATGTCCGCCGCGGCGCTGCAGACCGCCAACACCCGACTGGCCAGCTCACCCGAGTTCGACCCGGCGCAGAGCGCCCGACTCGGTCTGTTCGTGGTGGCCCGACTGGCGGCCCGGCACGGCGTACAGGTGCGGTTGCGCCCCTCCGGGGAGGGCGGGGTGACCGCCGTGGTGCTGGTCCCCACCGACCTGGTCACCACCGAGCCGCCGGCCGGCCCCGACCCTGCCACGCTGGGGGCCGCCTCGGCCGACCCGAGCCGGCGGCTGGCTCGAACGGCCCGCCGGGGCGCCGCGCCCCGCCCACGTACCCGCCCGTCCACGGCCCGGCCCGCCGCCGCAGCCCCGCCCGCCGGAGCACCGACCTCGGACACGTCGCCGGCCAACGGGCTCGGCGATGAAGGGTCAGCGTCCTCCGACGCGACGGCCGACGACCTGGACGGCCTGCCCCGCCGGCAGCGGCGTCACACCCCCACGGCCCAGCCCCGGTCGACCGTCACCGACACCCCGACGCCCCGATCCCCGGAGGAGGTGCGCCGGGTGATGGCGGCCCTCCAGGCTGGCACCACCCGCGGACGCGCCACCGCCATCACCCCCGCCGCTCCGGCGGCACCGGCGGCGTCGACTGTTCCGCCCGGGCCGGCGACGCCCCCCGAACCTCCGACCGCGACTGAGAGGGACGCCTAGTGCGGCATTCGACGAAGCAGAGCGCCGGCCTCGACTGGTTGCTCGACGACCTGGTGCAACGCGTACCGGCCGCCCGGGAGGCGGTGGTGCTCTCCGCTGATGGCCTGCTGCTCGGCTGCTCGGCCGAGTTGGAGCGCTCCGACGCCGAGCACCTCTGCGCGCTCGCCGCCGGCTTCTCCAGCCTGGCCCGGGGCGCCAGCCGGCACGTGGACGGCGGCCCCGTCCGGCAGACCGTGGTGGAGATGGAGTCGGCGTACCTCTTCGTCACTGCCGCCGGACAGGGCGCCTGCCTGGCGGTGGTGAGCGACGTCGACGCGGACATCGGGTTGGTCGCGTACGAGATGGCGATGCTGGTCATCCGGGTGGGGGAGAGCCTCGCAGCGCCGGCCCGATCGTCGGTGGGAACCGGTGATGCGGGCTGAGCCGCCCGGGCCGCAGCACGAGTGGCTGGACGGCGACGCCGGCCCGGTGGTGCGCCCGTACACCCTCACCGGAGGCCGGGTACGCTCCGCCGTCGACGGTTTCAACCTGGTCGCGTTCGTGCTGGCCGGGTCGGACGTCGACGCGGCGAGCCACCCGCATGTGCTCCCGGAGCATCGGCGGCTGGTCGCGTTGGCCCGCCGGCCGGTGTCGGTGGCCGAGTTGGCAGCCGAGCTGGACCTCGCGGTCGGTGTAGTCCGGGTCCTGCTCGGTGACCTCCTGGCTCAGGGCCTGGTCGCGGTGCACGAGCCGCCGGCCGCCGGAACCCTTCCCGACGACGACATCCTCAAGGCGGTGGTCAGTGGACTCCGTGCGCTATGACCATGCGGGCACCAGCACCACCATCCCGCTGGCACTGAAGATCCTCATCGCGGGAGGCTTCGGGGCTGGCAAGACGACGTTGGTGAGTGCCCTGAGTGAGGTGCGTCCGTTGCAGACCGAGGAGGTGTTGACCGGAGCCGGGATAGGCACCGACGACATCTCCGGGGTGGAGGGAAAGTCGACCACCACGGTGGCGATGGACTTCGGCCGGATCACCATCAACGAAGACCTGCAGGTCTACCTGTTCGGCACCCCGGGTCAGGACCGGTTCTGGTTCCTCTGGGACGAGCTGGCCTTTGGCGCACTCGGCGCGGTGGTGCTCGCCGACACCCGCCGGCTGGCCGACTGCTTCCCCTCGATCGACTACTTCGAGCAGCGTGGCATCCCGTTCGTGGTGGGCGTGAACTGCTTCGAGGACTCCCGCCGTTTCAATCTGGAGACCGTACGCCGGGCGCTCGACCTGGACCCGGACGTGCCGATGGTGCTCTGCGACGCCCGGGACCGGCAGTCCGGAAAGATGGTTTTGATCTCTCTGGTCGAGCACGTGGCGCGGCAGCGTGGGGAGCCGGTGCCGGCGGCCTGAGATCCGGGCTGGAAAGCCGGTTAACGGGCGGGCAACGCGGGCAGCCTCTGATTGGATCAGCGGAGAATGCCGGCGGAGGAGTGGAACGTGAGTGGTCGGGGCGAGATCGTCCATATCGGGGGTTACACCGCGGAGAGCGACGGGCGGGGCAGCGGCATCGTCGCGGCACACCGTGACCCGGCGACCGGGGCGCTGACCCCGCTCGGCACGGTGGCGGTCACCCCGTCCCCCTCCTTCCTGGCCCGGCACCCCACCCACCCCGTGCTCTACGCGGTCAACGAGCTGGCCGACGGGGCGATCAGCGCCTGGCGGGTCGGGCCGGACGGCTCGCTGGATCCGCTCGGCAGCCGGTCGACCGGTGGCGCCGAACCCTGCCACCTGGCGGTGCTGTCCGACGGCGGCCATCTGGTGGCCGCCAACTACGGCAGCGGCAGCGTCGCGGTCTTCCCGCTCGACCCACAGGGCGTGCCCGGCGAGCGCACCGACGTGGTGGTGCATGAGGGGCACGGCCCCGACCCCGAGCGTCAGGACCACGGGCACGCCCACATGGTCTCCCCGGGCGCGGGCCGGGGGCCGCTCCTCGCGGTGGACCTCGGCACCGACTCGGTCTACCGGTACGACCTGGACGGCGCGAGCGGGCGCCTGGTGCCCCGTGCGCCCCGGATCCGGACGACGCCCGGCACCGGGCCCCGGCATCTGGCCCGCCACCCGGACGGGCGGCGCTGCTACCTCGTCGGTGAGCTGGACGCCTCGGTCACCGCGTACGAACTGACCGACGACGGCGCGTTGCACCAGCGCGGTCGGGTCGAGGCGAGCGCGCGGCCCGGCCATGTCCAGCCGTCGGAGGTCGCGGTCGGCCCGGACGGCCGGTTTCTCTACGTCGCCAACCGCGGGGTGGGGACCCTGGCGGTCTTCACCCTGGCGGGTGAGCTGCCCGAGCTTGTGGCCGAAGTGGACACCGGTGGTCAGTGGCCCCGGCACTTCGCACTGATCGGGGAGCACCTCTACGTCGCCGACGAGCGGGCGGACATGGTGCGTGTCTTCCGGCGGGATGCCGCCACTGGCGTCCCGGAGCCCGTTGGAGAGCCGGTGCCGGTGCCGAGCCCGACCTGTGTGCTGCCCTGAGCCGCGGAGTCGAGATGCGAGGGCGGCACTGATTCGGCAACGCCATGGGGCCGGCTCGTCACTCTATGTACCGAAATAGCGATCAACTGTTTCTCCTGCGTAACTTTCGTCCGAACGGATGTGGCAGAGCGGGCACCTTGTACGCAAGATGGTCACCGTGTCAGCAGGCCGCCATCGCATGAGTTCGAAACTCCATCTAGCAGCCGCCGCCGGGACGGCGACGGTGCTCGTCGTCACGGCCGGTGCCTGGTTCGGCTATCGGGAGTTGATCCAGCCCAACTGCTCGGGCGAGATCCGGCTCGCCGTGGCGGTCGCCTCCGAGCTCGCGCCCGCGGTGGACGCCGCCGCGTCCCAGTGGGTGAAGGACGGCGCTGCGGTGGGCCCCACCTGTATCCGGGTGGACGTCTCCGCGTCCGACCCGGTTGACGTGGCTGCCGTGGTGGCGGCCAAGCACGGCGCGGTCCTGGCCGGAGTTGGGCAGGCCAGCGGCACCGCCGTCAGCCCGGACGTCTGGGTTCCCGACTCCTCGACCTGGCTGCTGCGGTTGAAGAAGGACGCGACCGCGTTCGCTCCGACCAACGGCGCGTCCATCGCGCGTAGCCCCATCGTCGTCGCGATGCCGGAGCCGATCGCCGCCCGGCTGGGCTGGCCCGACAAGAAGTTCAACTGGACCGATCTGCTCAAGCAGGTCAACAACACCAGCACGCCTCTGCGCACCGGGATCGTCGAGCCGACCCGCGACGCGGCCGGTCTGTCCGGCCTGCTCTCGCTGACCGCGGCCGCCAGCGCCGCCGGCGGCGACGCTCAGCGCAACACCGTCGGCGCGCTTCGGGCGCTGGCCACCGGGCGTTCCTCGCTCCGCAACGACCTGCTGGCCCGCTTCCCGACCGCCAACGACGCGACGTCCATCGCCAGCGGTCTCGGCGCCGCCGCGCTGTCCGAAGAAGACGTGATCGCCTACAACAGCAAGAAGCCGCCGGTGCCGCTCGCCGCGCTCTACATGGAGCCGGCGCCGATGCCGCTGGACTACCCGTACGCGGTGCTGCCCGGCATCGAGCCGAGCAAGGCGTCGGCGGCCCGGGTGCTGTTCGAGTTGCTCACCAGCCCCACCTTCCGCAACCGGCTCGCGGCGCAGTCACTGCGTGCGCCGGACGGCAACTGGGGCGAGGGCTTCAAGGCGCCGCAGGGTGCTCCGAGCCCGTCCGGCGGCGCGCCGACCGCACCCGCGAACGGCGGCACCGCGGCGGGTGGCCTGGATCCGGCCGCCATCCAGCGGGTCGTCTCCAGCTGGTCGATCGCCACCCAGTCCGGTCGGATGCTGGCCGTCATCGACGTCTCCGGCTCGATGAAGGAACCTGTGCCCAGCGCCAACAACCGAAGCCGGGAGGAGGTCACCGTGGACGCGGCCCGTCGTGGCCTCGGCCTCTTCGACGACTCCTGGTCGATCGGCCTGTGGACCTTCTCCACCAGACTGGTCGGCAACCGGGACTACCGGGAGCTGGTCCCCATCGGGCCGCTCTCCGGCCAGCGGGCCCAGTTGGAGGGCGCGCTCGCCACCGTCAAGCCCTCCAGCGGCGACACCGGCCTCTACGACACCATGCTGGCCGCGTACCAGGCGGTGCAGGAGAACTGGCAGCCCGGCCGGGTCAACTCGATCGTGCTGTTCACCGACGGCAAGAACGAGGACGAAAACGGCCTCAACCAGCAGCAGCTGCTCGGCAAGCTCAAGCAGGTCGCCGACCCGGAGCGGCCGGTCCAGGTCATCATGATCGGTATCGGCGAGGGCGTCAGCAAGGCAGAGCTGGAGTCGATCACGAAGGTGACCGGCGGCGACGTCTTCGTCACCAAGGACCCGAGCGAGATCGGCACCATCTTCCTCAGCGCCATCGCGCGGCGCCCGCCGGCACCGCGCTGAGCCGACGCTCAGACGAGAAGGGGCCTGCCGTACCGTCGATCCGGTATGGCAGGCCCCTTCTCGGTCACGAGTTTGTTGAAGAAAAGTGACGGCAATACGTCCGAAGCAATCGGCCATCATAGTTGTCGAGGCAGGATGTCGACGTGTTCCGCGATAGTCGGTCCGCTTCTGGTCCGACCCGGCCGGGGCCATCCTGAACAGAGTGGGGAGGCCCGGTGACCGCGGCGACACTGCTGACCCCCGCCACGTCGGCGGAGCCGAACGGCCGTCGTGCCGGGCTGGTGGCGCGCGCCGACGAACGGTCCTACGTTCGGGTCCTGGTGGTGCTGGACACCACCATCCTCATCATCGCGCTGCTCATCGGGTACGTCACCCGCTTCGGTGACGATGAACCGACCGGCTCGGACGTCCCGTACGTGTTGGTCGCCCCGGGGTTGGTGCTGGCCTGGCTGATCTCGCTGAAGGCGCTCGGCTGCTACGACGACCGGGTGATCGGCTACGGGGCGGACGAGTACCGGCGGGTCAGCTCCGCCAGCCTGCGCCTGGCCGGTGCGATAGCGATCATCGGCTACATCGCCGACGTCGGCGTCTCCCGGGGTTTCCTGGGCATCTCCTTCGCGGTGGGCACAGTCGGGCTGGAGGTGGCACGGTTCGCCGCCCGCAAGCGCCTGCACCGGGCCCGCTCGATGGGCGTCGGCTGGTCCCGCAAGGTGCTGGTGGTCGGCGACACCGCCCACGTGTTGGAGTTGGTGCACACGCTGCGCCGCGAGCCGTACGCCGGCTACCAGGTGGTCGGCGCGTGCATCCCCGACGCGCTGCTCGCGCCGGTGGCGCAGCGGCTGGGTGACGTGCCGGTGGTGGGGTCGTTCCGCGGTATCCCGGAGGCCGCCACCGCGATCGGCGCGGACACCGTCGCGGTGACCGCCTCCGGCGAGCTGACCGCCACCCGGCTGCGCCGCCTCGGCTGGCAGTTGGAGGGGACCGGCGTCGACCTGGTCGTGGCACCCGCGCTGACCGACGTCGCCGGTCCGCGGATCCACACCCGGCCGGTGGCCGGCCTGCCGCTGATCCACGTCGAGGCGCCCGAGTTCCGCGGGGCACGCAAGCTGGTGAAGGGCCTCGTCGACCGGTCCGTGTCGTCCCTGGCGCTGGCGATGCTGCTGCCGCTGATCGCGTTCATCGCCCTGGCCATCAAACTCGACAGTCGGGGCCCGGTGCTGTTCCGACAGGTCCGCGTCGGCCGGGGCGGGCAGGAGTTCGGCGTGTTCAAGTTCCGCACGATGGTGGTGAACGCCGACGCGCTGCTCGCCGAGCTGACCGCCCGCAACGAGACCGACGGCCTGATGTTCAAGATGCGCCACGACCCCCGGGTCACCCGCGTCGGCCGGCTGCTGCGCAAGTGGTCGCTGGATGAGCTGCCGCAACTGGTCAACGTGCTGTTGGGTCAGATGAGCCTGGTCGGGCCCCGCCCGCCGCTGCCCTCGGAAGTGGCCCGCTACGACGGCGACGTGGCCCGGCGGCTCCTGGTCAAGCCCGGCATGACCGGCCTGTGGCAGGTCAGCGGCCGCTCCGACCTGAGCTGGGAGGACGGCATCCGGCTCGATCTCTACTACGTGGAGAACTGGTCCCTCGCCGCCGACCTCACCATCCTCTGGAAGACCTTCGGTGCGGTACTGAACGGCCGGGGCGCGTACTGACCGCCGCCGGTCACGGTTGTGGGCCGGTCCAGTCCAGGCAGACGACCACCGCGTCGTCGACCAGGTCACCGGCCACGAACGCGCGCAGGTCACCGATCAGTGACCGGACGGCGTCCAGTGGTGCCATCGGACCGGTCCGGCGCAAAAACCGGTCCAGGGCCGTCTCGCCGTAGCGCATCTGCTGCCCGGTGGCCTCCAGCACCCCGTCGCTGACGACGAACACACGGTCGTCGCGCTCCATGGGGAACTTCTGTTCGTGGTAGTCGGTCGCCTCGAACATGCCGAGCGGGAACTGCGCCTCCAAGGGCTGCTCGGTGACCTCCCCGTCGCGCAGCAGGACCAGTCGGGGTGAGCCCGCGTCGACCACGGTCATCAGACCCGAACGCAGGTCCAGTTCCATCAGCAACGCGGACAGGTGCTGCTCGCCCCGGTACAGGTCGTAGATGGCCTGGTCGGCGAGGGCGGCCTGGTCGGCCAGGCTCAGCCCGGCACGGCGCGCGTTGCGCAGCGCGTGGGTGGCCAACGAGGTGAGCAGGGAGGCGGCGACACCCTCACCGGTGCCGTTGATGGTGGACAACCAGAGCCGCTGCCCGTCGTCGGACCAGTCGAAGCTGTCGCCGCGCACCGTGTACGCCGGCTCCAACTGCCCGGCCAGGCTGAACGACGGTCGAATCCGGCTGCGGCCGGGGAGCAGGTCCCACTGCATCTCGGCCGCCAGGGTGAGGCGCTGGGTGCGCCGCGCCGCCCGGTAGACGTCGGTGCCGGCGGAGACTGCCGCCAGCTCGTGGGCGAGCGCGGTGCCGATGTCGGCCAGCGCGGCGAGGACGTCCCGGTCGTCCGGGACGGGCGACAGGCACAGCACACCCCGGCGCTCGCCGCGCATGGTGACCGGCAACCAGGCGGTGCCGTCGGTGAGTATCGGCGACTGGTGGTCGAAGGCACGCCAGGCGGGGTGCCCGGGGCTCGTAATGGGGTCACCCTCGGTGAGCGGCAACAGCTCCGCGAGCCGGTAGTCGACCTGGTAGAGCTCGACGTCGGTGATTCCGTACGACCGGACGAGCACGTCCCCGACCCCGCCGACGAGCAGGTCGGCTGGTGTCTCGTTCAGGGCGCGTCGTGTCTGATTGACCGGTTCGCTCATCATCACTCCCTTACTGAAAGCTCGACGACCAGTGGGTTCGGAGTAGTCTCGGGCCACCATGGCCGAACTGAACGGCCCACCGGGCCCCGAGACGAGTATGGCTGCCGCGTTGGATGCGGCGGCCGCTGCCCTGTTGGGCATCTGGGAATCCGCCCGGGAGGGGACCGCCAACCGCGTTTCCGGTGCCCAGCTACGGGCGGTGATGGTGGTGGAGCAGTCCGACGGGATCAACCTGCGTCGGCTCGCCACCCAGCTCGACATGCTGCTCAGCTCCGCCAGCCGTCTCTGCGACCGGTTGGTCGCTGCCGGCATGCTGCAGCGCGAGCCGGGCCGCTTCGACAGGCGGGAAATCTCGCTGCATCTGACCCCGGATGCCCGCCGGCTCCTCGCTGAGCTGCGGGCCGACCGTCAGGCGCAGCTCGCCACCGTGCTGGATGGGATGAGCGCGAAGGGCCGCGACGCACTGTTGCGCGGGATGCGGGAATTCGACGAGACCGCTCGCCAGCAGCAGGCCCAGAGCACGTCGGGACCGGGCGAGCCGACGGGCCAGGGTGGCTGGCCGGATGCCCCGGATCAGCCCGCTGGGCGGTCGGGGGAGTGGTCGGTCGATTCGGACCGGCAGACCCGCGCGGTGTGGGCGGGCCCGTCGGGCGGCCCGGAACGGTCGGTGGGCACCACCCGGGAGTGGCCGGCCGGCGACCCGCCGGTTGCGCGGACCGCCTGATCCAGCCGCCGATCAACCGGAGTGGGTGCCGATCAGCCGGAGCGGGCCAGCCAACCGGCGGGCTGGGCGACGATCCGGCGGACCACCGATCCGGCGGCACCCACCGCGGCGGCCTCCGCGCCGAGCGTCGACGGCCGGACCGTGACCGGCGACCAGGCGGCGGTGAGCACCCGGCCGGCGATCTCGGCGAGCACCGGAGGGCACAGCCAGGGTGCCAGCGCCGCGTAACCGCCACCGAGCACCACGGTGTCCAGGTCGAGCAGGTTGACGACGCTGGCCACCGCGACACCGAGCGCCGTCCCGGCGTCGTGCAGCGCCCGCAGCGCGTCAGCGTCGCCGGCCTCGGCCAGCTCGGCCAACCGTGCCGTCGCGGTGTCCGCGGGAAGCTCCGCCCGGGCCAGCCCGGCGGCGGCCACGATCGCCTCCTGGCCGGCGTACTGCTCCAGGCAGCCCTGCCCGCCGCAGCGGCACGGACGGCCCTCGGGGTGGACCGGGAGGTGCCCGATCTCGCCGCTCCAACCGCGGACGCCGCGGAACAGCGCCCCGTCCAGCACGATGCCGGCGCCGATGCCCACCTCTCCGGAGATGTGCAGGAAGCTTGACGGGCCGGGTGGCCGGGAGTGCAGCTCGCCGAGCGCGGCGAGGTTGGCCTCGTTGTCCACCACCAGCGCCGGGATGCCGGGTACCTGCTCGATCAGCGGAGGGTGCTCGGCGAGCAGCGCGGGCACCGGCACGTCGCGCCAGCCCAGGTTCGGCGCGAGCCGGACCAGCCCGGCGTCGTCCACCAGGCCGGGCACCGCGAGCGCGGCCCCGGCCAGGGTGAGGCCCTGGTCGGCGGCGTCGTCCCGGGCCTCCGAGGCCAGCTCGACCAGCCGGGCCAGGGCGTCGGCGGGGGCCACCGGGCGCAGGTCGGCCCGATGCACGGTGCGGTGCCGGACCTGGCCACCGAGGTCCACCACGCAGACCGCCAGGTAGTCGACGTTGACCTCCAGGCCGAGCCCGGCCGGGCCCTGGTCGGCCAGGACCAGCCCTCGTGCCGGGCGGCCGGCGCCGGCGCGGGGCGCGGGGTCGGACTCACTGACCAACTGGCCGGCGAGCAGGTCCTCGACCACCGCGGACACGGTGGCTCTGGTCAGGCCGGTCGCGGTCGCCAGATCGGCCCGGGACGGGGGTCGGTGGGCCGCGGCGATCCGGCCGAGCACCAGGGCGAGGTTGAGCTCGCGCAGACTGCCCTGACGGGCTGCGCCGGCCGGGGCGTGGGTGAGGCTCACCCCTTGACAGTGCCATAGGCCGAGCAAATAATTCAATGGTTGAACAAATAGCGGACACCACCACCCCGGAGGTTGCTCATGGCACCCCGTCCCACTCCCGCCGACAAGTTCTCCTTCGGGCTCTGGACCGTCGGCTGGCAGGCTCGCGACCCGTTCGGTGACGCGACCCGCCCCGAGCTCGACCCGGTCGAGGCGGTGCACCGGCTCGCCGAGCTGGGCGCGTACGGCATCACCTTCCACGACGACGACATGATTCCGTTCGGCGTCGACGCCGCCACCCGCGATCAGCACATCGCCCGGTTCCGCAAGGCCCTCGACGAGACCGGCCTCGTGGTGCCGATGGTCACCACCAACCTCTTCACCCACCCGGTCTTCAAGGACGGCGGCTTCACCAGCAACGACCGCGACGTCCGCCGGTACGCGCTGCGCAAGGTGCTGCGCAACGTCGACCTGGCCGCCGAGCTGGGCGCGAGCACCTTCGTGATGTGGGGCGGCCGCGAGGGCTCCGAGTACGACGTCGCCAAGGACGTCCGCGCCGCGCTGGACCGCTACCGCGAGGCGGTGGACCTGCTCACCCAGTACGTCATCGACCGCGGCTACAACCTGCGGTTCGCGCTGGAGCCCAAGCCCAACGAGCCGCGCGGCGACATCCTGCTGCCCACCGTCGGGCACGCGCTCGCCTTCATCTCCCAGCTGGCCCACCCGGAGATGGTCGGCCTCAACCCGGAGGTCGGCCACGAGCAGATGGCCGGGCTCAACTACGCCCACGGCATCGCGCAGGCGCTCTGGCAGGGCAAGTTGTTCCACCTGGACCTCAACGGCCAGCGCGGCATCAAGTACGACCAGGACCTGGTCTTCGGCCACGGTGACCTGATGAACTCGTTCGCCCTGGTGGACCTGCTGGAGAACGGCGGCCCGAACGGCGGGCCGACCTATGACGGCCCCCGGCACTTCGACTACAAGCCCTCCCGGACCGAGGACATGGACGGGGTGTGGGCGTCGGCGGCGGCCAACATGGCCACCTACCTGCTGCTCAAGGAGCGGGCCGCGGCGTTCCGCGCCGACCCCGAGGTGATCGAGGCGCTGGCCGCCAGCAAGGTCGGCGAGCTGAGCACCCCGACGCTCAACCCGGGCGAGGGGTACGAAGACCTGCTCGCCGACCGGACCGCCTTCGAGGAGTTCGACGTCGACGCGGTGGCCGCCCGGGGCTTCGGTTTCGTCCGGCTCAACCAGCTCGCCGTCGAGCACCTGCTCGGCGCCCGCTGAGGCCCGCCATGCCGTTGGTCGCAGGCGTTGACTCGTCCACCCAGTCGTGCAAGGTGGTGATCCGGGACGCGGAGACCGGTGCCCTGCTCCGGCAGGGCCGGGCGCCGCACCCGGACGGCACCGAGGTCGACCCGGAAGCCTGGTGGCAGGCGCTGCGCAGCGCTGCCGACGAGGCCGGCGGGTTGGCCGACGTGGCGGCGATCTCCGTCGCCGGCCAACAGCACGGCATGGTGTGTCTCGACGAGGACGGCCGGGTGGTCCGCCCGGCGCTGCTGTGGAACGACACCCGATCCGCCGACGCCGCCGCCGATCTCGTGGAGGAGGCCGGCGGCGGCGCGGCCGGGCGTCGGTTCTGGGCCGAGGCCGCCGGCAGTGTGCCGGTGGCCAGCTTCACCATCACCAAGCTGCGGTGGCTGGCAAAGCACGAGCCGGAGCTGGCCGCTCGGGTGGCCGCCGTCTGCCTGCCGCACGACTGGCTCACCTGGCGGCTGGCCGGCGCACCGGGGTTGGGCGCGCTGCGTACCGACCGGGGTGATGCCAGCGGCACCGGCTACTGGTCGCCGGCCACCGGCGACTACCGACTGGACCTGCTGGAGCGGGGCTTCGGCCGGCGGTTGGTGGTGCCCGAGGTGCTCGGTCCGGGCGAGTCGGCGGGAAAGCTGGCCGACGGGCTGGGTGGGCCGGGCGGCGCGCTGCTCGGCGCGGGCACCGGGGACAACGCCGCCGCCGCGCTCGGCGTCGGTGCCGGCCCGGGTGACGTGGTCGTCTCGATCGGCACCTCCGGCACCGTGTTCAGCGTCGCCGACGTGCCGGCCGCCGACGAGAGCGGCGCGGTGGCGGGCTTCGCCGACGCGTCGGGTCGGTTCCTGCCGCTGGTCTGCACGCTCAACGCGGCCCGGGTGCTGGACGCCGCCGCCGCGATGCTCGGCGTCAGTCTGGACGAGCTGGCCGAGCTGGCGCTCTCCGCGCCAGCCGGGGCGGACGGGCTGGTCATGGTTCCGTACCTGGAGGGTGAGCGGACGCCGAACCGGCCGCTCGCCACCGGCGCGGTGCACGGGTTGACCCTGCGCACCTCGACCCCCGCGCACCTGGCGCGGGCCGCCGTGGAGGGCATGCTCTGCGCGCTCGCCGACGGCCTGGACGCACTGACCGCGCAGGGTGCCACCGTCCGCCGGGTCATCCTGGTCGGCGGCGGAGCCCGGTCGGCCGCGGTGCGCCGGATCGCGCCGCAGGTCTTCGGCTGCCCGGTCGTCGTCCCGCCAGCCGGGGAGTACGTCGCCGACGGCGCCGCCCGGCAGGCCGCCTGGGTCGCCCTGGGCGGTCCCACGCCGCCGGTCTGGGCGGTCGAGGGCACCGAGGAGTACGCGGCCGAGCCCGTCCCCGCTGTGCGTGACCAGTACGCCGCCGCGCGTGGGATGGTCCTCGACCGGCGCTGACCGTCGGGATCGACGCGGGTGGGTGCCGGTGGAAGCTGACCAGCACCCACCCGCGTGACGGCCTCCTCAGCGGAGTCTGGTTTGCTGCCGGTCATGACCGTGACCAGTGGCGGGCCCGGCCGGGGCCGGGCGGAGCCCGGCAAGCGCCTGCACGGTCGGGGCGGTGGCACCGCGCACCGGTTCTACAGCGTCGTGGTGTTCGTGGTGCTCGCCTCGCTGGACAACGTGGCGATCGGGTTGGTCCCGCCGCTGTACGGCCCGATCTCCGAAGCGTTCGACGTGTCGGGGCGGCTGCTCGGTCTGGTCACCGCGGTCAGCTTCCTGGTGAGCGCGGTGGCAGCGGTCGGCTGGGCGTACGTCGGCGACCGGACCAACCGCAAGCCGCTGCTCATGGTGGGCACGCTGCTGTGGGCGGCGGGCACCGGTGGCAGCGCGCTCGCCGGCGGCTACCTGACGTTCCTTGCCGCACAGTTGGTCGCCGCGGTCGGGCTCGGCGCGGTCGGCTCGGTGGGTTTCTCGGTGGTCACCGACCTGATCTCACCGACCCGCCGGGGGCTGGTGATGAGCTTCTGGGGGCTCTCCCAGGGGGTCGGCACCCTGGCGGGCACGCTCGGCGGCGGGCTGCTCGGGGCGACCGACTGGCGGCGACCGTTCCTGTTGCTGGCCGGCGTCGGCCTGATCGCCACCCTGGCCTACCTGTTCACGTACGACATCCGGCGTGGCCAGAGCGAGCCGGAGTTGGCCGACAGGCTGGACGCCGGTGCCGAGTACGACTATCGGATCAGCCGTGCCGATCTGCCGCGCATCCTGGCCCGACGGACCAACCGGTGGCTGATCCTGCAGGGCCTGACCGCGCAGGCCGCGTTCGGCTCGCTGGTGTGGCTGCCGGTGCTCTTCGCCGAACGGGCCGAGGCCCAGGGCTATTCGGCGTCGACGGCGGTGGTGGTGGGCAGCGTCTTCGCCACGCTGTTCCAGCTCGGTGGGGTGCTCTCCATCGTGGGTGGGCTGATCGGCGACGCGGTGCAACGGCGTACGCCGAGGGGGCGGGCCCTGGTCGCCGCGATCGGCATCCTCGCCGCGCTGCCGTTCTACCTGGTGCTGTTCTTCGTTCCGGTGACCATCGACGTGCCGGACGGCGCGAGCGGCGGTGCGGTGATCGCTGCGGTGCTGTCCAGTGTGTTCACCGAGCCGTCGGTGGGGCTGAGCCTGCTCACCGCGATCGTGGCGCTCGCGCTCACGTCTGCCAACTCGCCGAACTGGTTCGCGCTGATCGCCGACGTGAACCCGCCGGAGCACCGGGGCACCGTCTACAGCCTGGGCAACCTGGTGAACGGGGTCGGTCGCGCGGCCGGGAACGGCCTGGTCGGGGTGGCGTTCCAGGGGCTGCGAGCGGCGTTCCCGCCGCCACTGAACTTCGCCGTCGGGCTGGCCGCGTTCCAGCTCTTCTTCATACCCACCGGTGTCATGTACTGGCTCGCCTCGCGGACCTCACCGGCGGACATCGACAACGTGCACGACCTGCTGCACGCCCGCGCCGACCGCCTCTGAACGCCCACCGGTGCCGCTCGTCGGTCCCGGGCTTCGCAGTTTCAAGGATGTAGTGGCCTCCCGTCGGGGTTGAGGCCACCACATCCTTGACGTTGCGCGATCTTGATGCGCCGGGCCTACCCCCGCCGCCCCGGTCCGGAGCATGGGTCGACGGGAGTGGGCCGGTCGGGTGGGGTCAGGCGCGCAGCCACACCGTCACGTCGGTCGGGACCGCGTCGTCGTCCAGGGGTGCGCTGCTGGCGAGCACCTCGGCACCCGCCGGCAACGGCACCGGGGTGTCACCGAAGTTGGTCAGCACGGTCAGCTCCGCGTTGCGGAAGGTCAGCACCTCGTCGCCGGAGGACAACCACTCCAGGGTGCCGTGACCCAGCCCGTGGGCGCGGCGCAGCCGCAGCGCCGTGCGGTACAGCTCGTACGTCGAGCCGGGCACGTCGCGCTGCCGGTCCAGCGCGTACTCCGCCCAGAGCGGAGGCTGCGGCAGCCAACTGGCGTCGGTCGGCCCGAAGCCGTACGACGGGGCGTCGGCCTCCCACGGGATCGGCACCCGGCAGCCGTCCCGTCCGCGCTGGGTGTGCCCGCTGCGCGCCCAGGTCGGGTCCTGCCGGGCCTCGTCGGGCAGCGTGGTGTGCTCGGGCAGCCCCAGCTCCTCGCCCTGGTAGAGGTACGCCGAGCCGGGCAGGGCGAGCATCAGCAGGGTGGCCGCCCGGGCCCGGCGCAGGCCGAGCGCGGCGTCCGGCTGCGGGTCACCGATGCCGATGCCGTTGGGCCGTACGGTGCCGATCGGCAGGCCGAGCCGGGAGGCGTGCCGCACCACGTCGTGGTTGGACAGCACCCAGGTGGTCGGCGCGCCGACCGAATCGGTCGCCTCCAGCGAGCGGGTGATCACCGCGTACTGGGCCGGTGCGGTCCAGGCGGCGAGCAGGTACTCGAAGTTGAACGCCTGGTGCATCTCGTCGGGGCGGACGTAGCGGGCCAGTCGTTCGGCCGGCTCCACCCACGCCTCGGCGACCAGCACCCGCTCGCCGGGGTAGCTGTCCAGAACCTGCCGCCACTGCCGGTAGATCTCGTGCACGCCCTCCTGGTCCCACATCGGCGGGCGCGGCTTGTCGACCTCGTTGCCGGAGAGGATCTCCTGTGGCTCCTGCCAGTCGGCCAGGTCGGCCTGCTTGACCAGGCCGTGCGCCACGTCGACCCGGAAGCCGTCCACCCCACGGTCCAGCCAGAACCGCAGCACGTCCAGGAACTCCGCGTGCACCTCCGGGTTGTCCCAGTTGAGGTCCGGCTGCCCGGTGTCGAACAGGTGCAGGTACCACTGGCCGGGTTGCCCGTCCGGGTCGACCGTCCGGGTCCAGGCCGGACCGCCGAAGACGCTCTGCCAGTCGTTCGGCGGCTGGTCGCCGGCCGGGCCGAGACCGTCTCGGAAGATGTACCGGGACCGCTCCGGGCTGCCGGGCGCGGTGGGCAGCGCGGCCTGGAACCACCGATGCGCCGACGAGGTGTGGTTCGGGACGAGGTCGACGATCACCCGCAGGCTGCGGGAACGGGCCTCGGTGATCAGCTTGTCCGCGTCGGCGAGGGTGCCGAACAGCGGGTCGATGTCGCGGTAGTCGGCCACGTCGTAGCCGGCGTCAGCCTGCGGCGACGGGTAGAAGGGGGAGAGCCAGATCGCGTCCACGCCCAGCTCGACCAGGTGGTCGAGGCGGGCGGTGATGCCGGGCAGGTCGCCGATCCCGTCCCCGTCCGAGTCGGCGAACGAGCGCGGGTAGATCTGGTAGATGGTGGCCTCGGTCCACCAGCCGGTGATCGGGTGACCGGAGGGGGTCTGCTGCGTCGGATCGGTGTTCAGGGTCGTCTCCCGTGTCGAGCTGTGGGTGGACTGCCGGCGGTGCTGCTGCCGGCCGCGTCGCCGCCAGCCGCCAGCCGCCAGCCGCCGGCCGGCGGCGGATGGTTGGAGTTCAGTCTGCCCGGGGCGGTGCGGTCGAGTCCCGGACGACCAACCGAGTGGGCAGGATCACGGGCGTGTCGCAACCGGCGCTCCGCTGACCCACGATGGGACCCGGAGGCCGGGCCCCGAGCGGGTCGAGCAGCATCTGGGCAGCCAGCCGGCCCTGCTCGGCGGCGGGCTGGGCGATGGTGCTGAGCCCGAGCACACCAGCCAGGTCGTGGTTGTCGATGCCGATCACGCTGACGTCCTGCGGCACCCGCAGCCTGGCGTCACGTAGCGCGGTCATCGCGCCCATCGCCATCTCGTCGCAGGCCGCGACGATCGCGGTTGGCGGCTCGCCACGGGCCAGCAACTCGGCGGTGGCCCGGTTGCCGCCGTCGATGGTGAAAGTGGACTCGACATCCAGGCTCGGGTCGAGTCGCAGGCCAGCGGACCGCAGCTCCGCCTGGTAGCCCCGACGTCGGTCGAGGTGGGTGGTGAAGGCCAACTCGTCGTCCGGGTCGCCGGAGATGTGCGCGATCCGGTGATGGCCGAGGTCGATCAGGTGCCGGGTGGCGGCCCGGGCCGCCGCCACGTCGTCGATACGGACGCACGGCCAGTTGGGCACCCTGCTCCCCGAGCTGATGGTCACTCCGGGCAGGTCCAGGGTGGCCAGCGCGGTCAGGTCGGCCGGCCGCAGTGGCGTGGCGACCAACATGATGGCGTCCACCCGTTTGTGCAGGTTGGCCGTACGCAGGACCCGCTGGCGGAGATGCTCCCGGCCGCCCAGGTTGTAGAGCAGCAGGTCGTAGCCGGACTGGTGGAGGTAGTCCTCGACCGCCTCGACGACAGTGCTGAAGAACCAGCGGGTGATCCGGGGGACCACCACTGCGACCGTGCCGGTCCGGCCACCGGCGAGCCGGGACGCGCTCGGTGACACCTCGTAGTCGAGCTGCTCGGCGGCGGCGAGCACCCGACGCCGGGTGGCGGCCGAGACCGTCGGCAGCCCTCGCAGGGCCCGCGAGACGGTGGCCGTGGAGACTCCGGCCAGCCGGGCGACATCATCGATCTTCGTCACGGTTTCCCCCGCTCGGTGCCCGGCGCCCGCCGCCGCCCGAGGGGCCAGGCGGCGGCGGGCGCGCGGGTCAGCCCTTGACGCTGCCGGCGAGCAGACCTCGCACGAAGAAGCGCTGAAGAGACAGGAAAACAACGAGCGGTACGACGATCGAGACGAACGCCCCGGCGGTCAGCCGCTGCCACTCGTTGCCCCGAGTGCCGGCCATCTCGGCCAGCCGGACGGTGAGCGGGGCGGTCTCGTTGCCGCCGCCAGCGAAGATCAGCGCGACCAGCAGGTCGTTCCAGACCCAGAGGAACTGGAAGATGCCGAACGCGGCCAGCGCCGGGGTGATCAGCGGCAGCACGATGGTGCGGAAGATCTTCGGGTGGGTGGCCCCGTCGACGCGGGCCGCCTCCATCAGGTCTCCGGGTAGTTGCGAGATGAAGTTGTGCAACAGGAAGACGGCGAACGGGAGTGCGAAACAGGTGTGCGCGAACCACACCTGGGCGAACTTCTGTTCGTCGACCAGGTCCCAGGCCGGCATCAGGGTGACGCCGCCGAGGGTGACGCCGGTGGAGAAGAACTTCAACAGCGGCACCAGGGCCATCTGCAACGGCACGATCTGCAACGCGAAGATCGCGATGTAGAGCCAGTCCCGGCCGCGGAAGTTGATCCATGCCAGCGCGTACGCGGCCAGGGCCGCGAAGGCGAGCGGGAAGAGCACCGACGGAATGGTGATCGCCAGTGAGTTGATGAAGTAGCTGGCGAGCTGCCCGGAGGACGACGACCGCCCGAACAGGACCTGCTGGTAGTTCTCCAGGGTGAACTGCGGGTTGGTGAAGGCCGTCCACCAGCCGGTGGTCTTGATCTCGTCCTCCGGTCGGAGAGAGGAGATCAACAGACCGAACGTCGGGATGGTCCAGACCACCGCGATGACGATGGAGACGAGCGTCGCCGTACGGCTGTTCAGCCGTTTACGGACCCGCCCGGCGGTGGTCTTCGGTGCGTCGGTCTTCTGGGTTCCGGCGGCGACGGTGGGCGTTGCAGTCGTCATCTCAGCCCTCCCGCTGCTGACGGAGGTTGCGGATCTGGTAGATCACGACCGGGATGACCAGGATGAAGAGGAAGACCGCGAGCGCGGAGCCCTGCCCGTTCTGGCCGTACCGGAACGCCTGGTTGTACATCTCGCTGGCGATCACGCTGGTGTCGTAGTTGCCGTTGGTCGAGGTCCGGACGATGTCGAAGACCTTGAGCGTGGCGATCGTGAGCGTCACCCCCACCACGATCAGCGCCGGACGGATGCTCGGCATGGTGATCCGCCAGAACATCTGCCACGGGCTGACCCCGTCGAGCCGGGCGGCCTCCACGATGTCGCCCGGGATGGACTTGATCGCGGCGGAGAGCACCACCATGGCAAAGCCGGCCTGGATCCAGACCATGATGACGATCAGCAGCAGTGTGTTCAGCGGTGATTCGAGCAGCCACTGCTTGGGCTCACCGCCGAGGCTGACCACGATCTGATTGAGCAGACCGATCTGGTCGCCGTCGCCCCGGTAGGCGTAGACGAACTTCCAGATGATGCTGGCGCCGACGAAGGAGATCGCCATCGGCAGGAAGATCAGCGATTTGGCCACCGCCTCGAACCGGGCCTTGTCCACCAGGACGGCGTAGAGCAGGCCGAACGAGGTCGCCACCAGCGGGACCAGGACCACCCAGACCAGGGTGTTGATCAGGACCCGGACGATCGAGCTGTCGGAGAACATCCAGCCGTAGTTGCGCAGCCCGACCCAGTCGTTGCTGCCTGCGTCCATGAAGGACAGCAGTGTGGTGCGGATGGCCGGAACGACCAGCCCGACCGTGAGCAGCAGCAGCGTCGGCAGCAGGAAGAAGAGCGCGAAGAGTCCCTCCCCCTGCTTGCGCCGGCGGGGGAGCGGGGTGCCGCTGACGGACGCGGCGACCAGCTGTGCCTCCCGCCGCCGAGCGAACCAGGCCGGCACCACGTCGAGAAGCAGGAGCAGACCGCCCACCACCGCGACGAAAGCGATCAGCCCGTACATCAGCATGAGGAACTTCGGCTGCTCCTCCGCGAAGTCGAACTCCATCGACCCTCCCAGGTCTGGATCCGCCGGTGGGCCGGCCCGCGGGTGCGGACCGGCCCACCGCTCAGATCACTTCCAGCTGCTCTCGATGCCCTGGAGCACCGACGCGGTGTCCTTGCCGTTGATCCACTCGACCATGCCCTTCCAGAACGTCCCCGCGCCGACCGCGGCCGGCATCAGGTCGGATCCGTCGAAGCGGAAGACGCCGGTCTTGTCCTGCAGGATCTGGACGGAGAGCTTGTCGATCGGGCTGGCGACGTTGGCGATGTCCAGCTTGTTGTTCGCCGTCACCCAGTTACCGAGCTTCGCGCGGCTGTTGACGTACTCAGCCGAGGCGAGGTAGGTCTGCACCGCCTGCACCTCGGGGCGGTCGGTGAAGCCGACGACGAACTCGCCCGCGCCGAGCACCGGCTTGCCCTTGGCCGTGTCGATGGCCGGGAAGTAGAAGGCGAACGCGTCGCCGTCCTCGGCCACCTTGGTGCCCTCGGGGAACTGGTTGGCGTAGAACGACGCCTGCCGGTGCATGGCGCACTTGCCGGTGGTGACCGGCAGGCCGGCCTCACCGAAGGCGGTGGTGCCGATGCTCTTCACCCCACCGAAGCCGCCGTTCATGTACTTCTCGTTCTTCAGGATCGTGCCGGCCCGGTTGACCGCGTCGACGATCCGCGGGTCGTTGAACGGGATGGCGTGGGTGGTCCACTGGTCGTAGACCTCGGGGCCCTGCGTACGCAGGATCACGTCCTCGATCCAGTCGGTGGCCGGCCAGCCGGTGGCGTCACCGGACTCGATGCCGGCGCACCACGGCTTGATGCCGCTCGCCGCGATCGTGTCGCTGAGCTTGATCATGTCGTCCCAGCTGGTGGGGACCGTCCAGCCCTTCTCCTTGAAGAGCTTCGGCGAGTACCAGACGAAGGACTTCACGTTGGCGCCGAGCGGCACACCGTAGAGGGTGCCGTTGACGGTGCCGTACTTCAGCCAGTCGGCCGGCATGTTCTGCTCGGCCATCGTCTTGGTGTCGGCACCGAGCGACTTCAGCTTGCTGGCGTCGGCGAACCGCTTGACCAGGCCCGGCTGGGGCACGAAGGCCAGGTCGGGCGCGTTGCCGCCGTCGACCCGGACCGGGAGCTGCGCCTCGAACTCGGCGTTGCCCTCGTAGTCGATCTCGATGCCGGTGCAGTCCTCGAACGTCTTCCAGGAGTTCCTGAGCAGGTCGGCCTCGGCGTCACGGATGGACGCGTAGATGGAGACCTTCTTGCCGTCGTGGCCGTCGTACTTGTCGTATGCGGCACACTCCGCGGAGCCCGCGTTGTTGCTCTTCTTGTCATCGCCGGTACCGCAAGCCGTGGCGCTGAGCGCCAGCCCGAGTACACCGGCGATCACGAAGGCCTGGCGTGGTCTGGTAAAGACCGCCATGCCGTCCTCCTTCCTAGCCGGCGCGGTCGTGCTGGAGACCCGTCGCCGGTCCGATTGGGCGTGCACACATGTAAGCGCTTGCATCCGGTCCGGTCCACCCCCAGTCAGACACGAGCGAGTAACAATCCGGAAACCTCCGAGCCGCCTCGTGGGCGCGCTCCCGGCCAGATCCCCGACTCTTTCGAAGATTGGCGATATCTGTCAGGCTGAGTGCATCGCATCGAAGGTTTTCAACATAGGAGGCGCTGTATGCGAAAGCGATGGATCAGCCTGCTGGTGACCGGTCTGCTCGTCGGGGGAGTGCTGACGCCGGCGAGTCCGGCGCTGGCCGCCCCAACCTTCAAGGTGCCGTTCCCGTGCGGCCAGTCCTGGTCCGGGCAGACCCGGTCCGATCACAGCCCGGCGTACGCCGTCGACTTCAACCGCACCGACGACCTCGGCGACCCGGTGGTGGCCAGCGCCCCCGGCACGGTCGACCGGGTGACCGACCTCGGCGGCACCAGCTATGGCAAATACGTCCGGATCAACCACGGTGGCGGTTACAGCACGTACTACGCCCACCTCAACGGCTTCAACGTCTCGGTGGGGCAGACGGTCGGCTACGGCAAGGTGCTCGGCTGGGTGGGCAGCACCGGTGGCTCGACCGGCCCGCACCTGCACTATGAGCAGCGCCTCAACGGCAGCGACGTCCAGGTCCGCTTCAACGGCACTCTCGGCCTGTACTGGGGCAGCAGGACCTACACCAGCGACAACGGGTGCTCCTCGGGCAGCGGCAACGGCACGGTCGACACCAGCGGCACTGCGCTGACCGTCCGCTCCGGCCCCGGCACCGGATACGCCTCGGTGGGCACCGTCGCCGACGGCACCCGGGTGACCATCGCCTGCCAGACCAGCGGCACCACGGTCACCGGCACGTACGGCACCAGCTCGATCTGGGACCGGATCGGCGCCGGCCGCTACATCGCCGACGCGTACGTGTACACCGGGCACGACGGCTACATCCCGAACGTCCCCCGCTGCTGACCGCGAAGCGACGACGGTCTCCGGCGGGCGACGCTCGCCGGGGATCCGTGGGTCAGGAGTTGAGCCGCCAGTCGGACAGGTTCAGCGAGGCGGCGAAGGTGACCCAGGCCACATCACCACGATCCCGGCGCCACGGACATGCAGCGCCGGGGCCGCTGCGGCCGATGCTTCTGTCGGGAGGACGAAGCTCCGGTCGCGGCGACCCCGGCGGGTCCCGGTGTTGCGAGGTACGGACGTCAATTGAAGATGCTGACACCACCCGGGCCGACCAACAGCCCGACGACGATGAGGACGACGCCCCACAGGATCTGCCGGCGGAACAGCGCGAGGATGCCGGCGACCACGAGTACGACTGCGAGAATCCAGAGAATCAGCTCCATGGCTGCTGAATACCCGACCCGCCGATCCGGGAAACCTGGTCCGTGTCGAGTTGATCGCCCAAATGGAAGACGCTGTAGGCCTGCTTGATCACCGGGTGCGCGACGTTGCGGACGCGTACCCCGCCGGGGGTCGTGCCGCGCTCGGTGCCGGCATGCGCGTGCCCGTGCAGGGCCAGCGCTGTGGGTGCCGAGTCGATGGCCTGCCCCAACTGGTACGACCCGAGGAACGGGTAGATCTCCAACGGTTCGCCGGCCAGAGTGTCCGGCACCGGTGCGTAGTGGGTGAGCGCGACCAGCATGTCGCATTCCAGTGAGCGCAGCGCCGTGCCGAGGCGGTCCGCGCTGTCGGTGGTGGTCCGGACGAACGCCTTCATCTCCGGCTCGCCGAAGTCACTCGCGCACCGCCCGGCGAACCCACCGCCGAAGCCCTTGACGCCCGCAATGCCGAGCCGGCCGCCCGCGCAGTCCAGCACCACACCGTTGCCCTCCAGCACGGTGATGCCCGCGTCCTCGAGCACCTTGACCACCTGTGGCACCTGGTCACACTGGTGGTCGTGGTTGCCCAGCACGGTCACCACCGGCACGGCCAACCCACCGAACTCCTCTGCCACACAGCGCGCCTCGGCCTCGGTGCCGTGCCGGGTCAGGTCCCCGGCCAACAGCAGCACGTCCGCGCACTCCGGCAGCTCCTCCAACGCCGGTCGGAACCGGCCGACCACGTCCTCGTCCAGATGCACGTCGCCCACGGCGGCGATCCGGATCACCATGAAACCTCCCTCAGGGCAGTTGCTCGATCTCCGTGGGCGCCTGGACGCGGATCACCCCGATGTCACTGGTGATCGGCACGTCCGGGAAGCGCTCGGACACCCGGCGCAGGATCTCCTCACGCCGGTGCGGGCTCTCCACCTCGCCGTAGAGCACGAGGGCGCGTTCCCTTCGGACCACGGTGATTCCCTGTTCGGCGACGGCGGGGTCCTCGGCCAGCAGCCGGTGGATCTCCGCTTCGACGTACTCGTCCGGTGGCCCGGCGCCGATGTCGCGATGGTGGGTCACGATGTCCCCTCTCCTGGCTGGGTGCCGGCGGCCGGCACCACCTCCAACCGGTCCAACAGCACGAGGAACGCCTCGGCGTACGGCGAGTGCTGCGTCTCCTTGCGTACCCGCTCCCAGTCGATCTGCTCCCTCAGCGACCGGGCCAACGGCAGGCCCCGGGCGAAGTCGCAGTAGTGCTGGGAGAAGCTGAGCAGCTTGTGCACCATCAGCTGGGTGGCGGACAGGACCGGCATGTGAATCGCGTCCACCGGCCGGATGACCGTGTCGGCGAACGTCTCCTCGGTCACCGGCGTCTCGATCGGCCGGTGGATCAGATCCACCATCCGCCCGTCGTCGAAGACCTTCACCAGCCAGTCCTCCGGTGGGCGCTCGGCGACGAAGCCGGCGGCCACCAGGGCCTCGAGGGACCGTTCCACGTCGGCCTCCCGGATCAGGAAGTCGACGTCGTGCTCGCTGGAGTGGCCCCCGTGGGCGTAGACGGCGAAGCTGCCGCCCAGGGCGAACGGGATCTCGGACTGCTTGAGCACGGCGGCGACCTTCTTGAGGGTGTGCACCAGACTCTCGTCCCCGCGCTCAGCCATCTGGTTCTCCCGTCGGTCATGTTGGTGGACAGGCGGTTGGATTCGAACTCCGGTACCCGGCATTCCGGTCGGCCACACCTGCTGGCGTCGCGCTCGGGGTCGAACAGGGATAAAGCACCACAAACCTCGCGGGGTCGGTGCGCGGGTCGGATAACCTGTCGAGGGTGGCCAGATCATCGGGGATGCGACGACGCAAGGCCCGGTTGCGCACCGTCGCCCTGATCGGCATCGACGGTTCGGGTAAGACCACTCAGGCACACCGGCTGGCCGACGCGCTGACCGCCGCCGGCCGCCCCGCCAAATACCGCCGCAACGCCAGCGGGCGTCGTTGGCTCGGCCGCCTCGCTCACCGGCTCGGTCGACCGGATGCGCAGCGGCTCGTCGGGCGCGACGGCGTGCTGGCGGTGGAGTCCGTGCTCCGCTGGCTCGCCATCGCCATAGCCCTGCTCAGCTGCCTGCTCACCGGCCGTACGGCAGTGATGGATCGCTACTCGGCCTGTCAGTACGCGAGCATCCGGGCGCACGGTGGGCACCGCTGGGAGCGGTTGGCCCGGGCCGGCTACCGGCTGTTTCCGACGCCGCAGGTGACCTTCCTGCTCGCCGTCGACCCGGAGGAGGCGTACCGGCGCATCGAGAAGCGCGGCACCGACCACGAGACGATGGGCTGGCTGACCGCGGCGGACACCGCCTACCGGGCCCTGCCCGAGTACCCGAGCTTCGTGCTGGTGGACGCGGGCCGCCCGGCCGAGGAGGTGACCGAGCAGATCCAGGCGCACCTGGAGCCCTGGCTGCCGCCTCCCCCCGCGTCGGGGCGGGGTGACGTCGGCCCGTTGATGACTCAGGCCCGCCCGTAGACCGGGACGGTGGCGCCGCTGGTCGGGGCGGACTCCGCTGACGCGAGGAACCGGATCACCGGCGCGATCTCGTTCGGGGCCACCCAGCGGGAGTGGTCGGCGTCGGGCTGCGCGGCCCGGTTCGCCGGGGTGTCGATGACGCTGGGCAGCACGGTGTTGCAGCGCACGTTGCGGGACCGGTACTCCACCGCGACCGCGTTGGCGAACGCCAGCACCGCCGCCTTGGCCGTCACGTAGCCGGCCGCGCCAGGAAACGGGGCGACCGCGGCGCGGGCCGAGACGCAGACCACCGCGCCGCCGCCGGCCGCCACCAGGTGCGGCAGCGCGGCCTGGGTGACCAGGTAGGTCGGCCGCAGGTTGACGGTGAGCATCCGCTCGAAATCCTCGACCGGCGTCTCGTGCACCAGACCCGCGCTGGCGTACCCGCCGACGAGGTTGACCACTGCCCGCAGCGGCGCCACCGGGTCACCGGCGGCGGCCTCGACCGCCCGCGCCGCCCCCGCCGGATCGCTCAGGTCCGCGACCAGCCGGACCAGCCCGTCCGCCGTCGGCTCCGGACCGGGCCGGGCTTTCCGCTCGGGTACGACCACCCGCCAGCCCGCCTCGACGAACGCGGCGACGACCGCCCCGCCGAGCCCGCCGGCACCTCCGGTCACCAACACGCTGCGCTCCGCCATGTACCTCACGCTATCGTCCGCCCCGGCCGGCACCTCCCGGTGGCCCGCTGCCCGGCGCTCTGCCGAGAGCAGAGCGGGTGGGCGAACCGCCCGCCGGCAGCGCAGGATCAACGGATGCGGATCCTCATTCTCGGTGGCACCCGGTTCCTCGGCCGGGCGCTGGCCCGGCTCGCCGTCGATCAGGGCCACGACGTGACCTGTGCGGCCCGGGGCGTCTCCGGCGTCGCGCCGGCCGGGGTCCGGTTCGCGCCGGTCGACCGGGACGATCCCGACGCGCTGGTGTCGCTCGCCGGCGAGGGCTTCGACGCGGTGCTGGACGTGACCCGCCAGGTCAGTCACGCCCGCCACGCGCTCACCGCACTGGCCGACCACGTCGGCCACTGGTCGTTCGTGTCGACGATCTCGGTGTACGCGGACGACACCACCCCGGGTCAGACCGCGACGGACGCGCCGGTGCTGGCACCGGCCCCGCCGGACGTGGACGGTCCGATCGGCCCGGACCACCGCTGGTACGGCGAGTGCAAGGTGAGCATCGAGCAGTTGGTCCGGGAGCGGATGGGCGTAGCCCGTTCGTTCATCTGCCGGGCGGGGCTGATCGTCGGTGTGGAGGACCCGAGCGACCGCTTCCCGTACTGGGTGCGGCGGCTGGCGGCCGGTGGGGAGGTTCTCGCGCCCGGACGGCCGACCGACCGGGTGCAGTTCGTGGATGTCGTGGACCTGGCGGCTTGGTTGCTGCACGCCGCGGGCACCCGCCTCAGCGGCACGTACGACGGCATCGGCCCGGCGATGTCCCGGGCTGACCTGCTGGCCGGGGTCGCCGCTGGGCTGGGCGTCGCCGATCCCGCCCTCACCTGGGTCGATCAGGAGTTCCTGCTGTCCCGCGACGTACGCGAGTGGTCCGGCGAGCGGGCTCTGCCGCTCTGGGTGCGACTGCCGGAGTCCGGCGGCCTGATGGACCGGGATGCCCGACCGGCTCTGAATGCCGGGCTGGCGCTCCGTCCGCTGCCCGACACCGTTCGGGCGACCGCGTCCTGGATGACAGCACACCCGGCCGCCGTACGGCAGGGTGGACTCGACCCGGCGGATGAGGCGGCGGTGCTGCGGGAGTGGCAGGCTGTGCGGAACAGGTGATCCCGGCCGACGACACTTTTCCCCGCCCCGGACAGTCGTAGTTGACGCTCACGCCTGGTGAAAGTAAGTTTCACCCGTGGCGAAGAGTCCGAAGATTTCTGCGAGTCACGAGCCCGGTGGGCTGATCGTCCACATCAGCGGGCTGTTGCCGTCGCTGTCGCCCGCCGAGCAGCGGGTTGCCCGGCTGGTGGTGTCCGACCCGGCCGCCGCCGCCCGGCGAACAATCACCGACCTCGCCACCGCAGCGGAGACGTCGGAGGCGACCGTCATCCGGTTCTGCCGTTCGGTGGGCATGGACGGTTACCCCCAGCTGCGCATCCGGCTCGCCGCCGAGGCCGCGCGCCGGATCGAGCCGCCGGACGCCCGGGTGGTCGGCGGTGACATCCCGCCCGGCGCCGACCTCGCCCAGATCATCGCCACCATCGCGTTCAACGACGCCCGCGCGGTCGAGGAGACTGCCGAGCAACTCGACCCTGCCGTCTGCGAGCAGGTGGTCGAAGCGATCAATGGTGCCGGTCGGATCGACATCTACGGCGCCGGCGCCAGTGGGTTCGTCGCCTCCGACTTCCAGCAGAAGCTGCACCGCATCGGCCGGATCGCCTTCTACTTCCCGGACGTGCACACCGCGCTGACCTCGGCCGCCCTCCTCGGCCGGGGTGACGTGGCGATCGGCATCTCGCACACCGGCACCACCTCAGATGTGATCGAGGTGCTGGAGCAGGCCCGTACGCGGGGCGCCGTCACCGTGGCGCTGACCAACTTCCCGCGCTCGCCGATCACCGAGGTGGCGGACTTCGTGTTGACCACGGCGGCCCGGGAGACCACCTACCGCTCCGGCGCGACGGCCAGCCGGCTGGCCCAGCTCACCGTGGTCGACTGCCTCTTCGTCGGGGTGGCCGCCCGCAACCGGTCCAAGGCCCGCAAGGCCCTCGAGGCGACCGCCGAGGCGGTCCAGTCGCACCGGGTGGGTGCCAACCGGAGGCGGGCATGACGGCCGGTGCGGTGGAGCCGGACGAGGACATGCCAGCACCGCCCGCCCGCCCGATGGTCCGGGTGGGCGCCCCCACCGAACGGCGCAACCCGCTCAGCGCCGATCTTGACCTGATGTCGACACGGGACGTGCTCACCGTGATCAACGATGCCGACCGGCGAGTGCCGGCGGCGGTCGCCGCGGTGCTCGACGAGATCGCCACCACCGTCGACCTGGCGGTCGCGGCGCTGCGCGGTGGCCACCGGGTGCACTACTTCGGTGCCGGCACCTCCGGTCGGCTCGGTGTGCTCGACGCGGCCGAACTCGCCCCCACCTTCAACTCGCCCCGGCACTGGTTCTGCGCCCACCTCGCCGGCTTCCCGGACGCCATGTGGCGCGCTGTCGAGGACGCCGAGGACGACGACCGGGGCGGCGCGGTCGAGGCGGCCAGTTGTGTGCGTGCCGGTGACGTGGTGGTCGGTCTGGCGGCCAGCGGACGCACCCCGTACGTCCTCGGGGCGCTCGCCGCGGGTGGCGCCAAGGGCGCCTCGACGGTGCTCCTCTGCGCCAATCCGGAGGCGGAGGCCGCCCGGTCGGTCGACGTGTTCATCGGGGTCGACACCGGACCCGAGGTGGTCACCGGGTCGACCCGGATGAAGGCGGGCACGGCGCAGAAGTTGGTGCTCAACACGTTCTCGACAGCCGTCATGGTGCGCCTGGGGCGGGTCTACTCGAACCTCATGATCGATATGGTCGCCACCAACGCGAAGCTCCGCGGACGAATGATCTCAATTCTGGTCGAGGCCACCGGCTGTTCGGAGCAGGTCTCCCAGCGGGCCCTCGCCGAGGCCGACGGTGACCTGAAGACGGCGCTCGTCTCCCTGGTCTCCGGTGCCGAGGTCGACGCCGCCCGGGCAGCGCTGGCCCGCTCCGCCGACCAGGTGCGCGGCGCCCTCGCCCTGCTCGCCTCCTAGCCCCACGAGCCTGGGGAAGCGAACGCGGCTCCGGATTGTTCATCTGGGCGGGGGGTAATAACACCCCCGTGGATGAACCGACCGGTCCACCGGTGCGTATCTGGCAGTGACCAGGATCGCAGCGTGGTGGTGACCCGGGTCGCTGTGCCCCCGCGGCGGGCGGTGTTGCCATGGTGCGGTAACCCGTACGTGGTGCCCAGTGGTGAGCCACCCGGCGGGGTGCTGACAGCAAACATGGACCGTGCTCTCAGCTACTACTCAGGCATTCGTGACACTTTCGACTCACGACATGGAATCCCCGAGACGTCTCATCTGTTGTGTAGGTGTCAGCACCGATGGGCACAGCAGAAGTTACCAGGGGCTGATGGACGTGGGGAATTGCAAGGAACCGGGCAACCGGCGCGAGCGAGGGGACCGTGGGCAACGTGGACAAGAACATCGGCATGCGAACCGACGAGGTTGCCGAGGAGCGCGACCTGGTCGGCGTCTACCTGCACGAGATCTCCCGGACGCCACTGCTGGACGCCGCCAAGGAAGTCGATCTCTCCAAGGCGATCGAGGCCGGCCTCTACGCCGAGCACCTGCTCGGTGAAGACGCCGTCCCCTCCGGTGTCGACCGGGCCGACCTGGAGTGGCTGGTCGTCGAGGGGGAGCGCGCGAAGGACCTCTTCATCCGCGCCAACCTCCGACTGGTCGTGTCGATCGCCCGCCGCTACGTACGTTCGGGCATGCCCATGCTGGACCTGATCCAGGAGGGCAACACCGGCCTGGTCCGGGCGGTCGAGAAGTTCGACTACGAGCGCGGCTACAAGTTCTCCACCTACGCCACCTGGTGGATCCGCCAGGCGATCAGCCGGGCGATCGCTCAGCAGGAGCGCACCGTCCGTCTGCCGGTGCACCTCGTGGAGGACGTCAACCGGATGCGCAACGTGGCCCGGCAGCTGACCCGTGAGCTGGGCAGCGACCCGGAGCCGGAGCAGATCGCCGCCGCCCTCGGCGTCACCGTCGAGCGGGTCAACGAGCTGCGCCGCTGGTCGCAGGACACGGTCTCGCTGGACACCCCGGTGGGCGACGACGGCGACACGAAACTCGGCGACCTGGTCGCCGACAGTGACGCGCCGTCGCCGGAGGACATCGTTCTCAGCGGCCTGGAGCGGCAGCGCATCGAAGGGCTGCTCAACCACCTTGACGACCGGTCCGCCGGCATCATGCGGGCCCGCTACGGGCTGGAGGACGGCCGCGAGCACTCGCTCACCGAGGTCGCGTCCCGGTTCTCGCTGTCCCGCGAGCGGATCCGGCAGCTGGAGATCCAGGCCCTCGGCCGGCTGCGTGAGCTGGCCCGGGCGGAGGGGCTGCAGGCAGCCTGACCTGGTAGTAATGACGGCGAACGGCCGGCGTCCGATAGGGGGACGCCGGCCGTTCGCCGTAGCCGGTCGTAACTAGCGAACCCGGCCGTAGCCCTGAATGGGCATCATGTTCATGCCCCGCTTGAGCACGTTGCGGCCGGCGCTCGGTGCGTCGATCACCTGACCGTCGCCGACGTAGAGAGCGACGTGCCCGAGCCCGTTGTAGAAGATCAGGTCGCCTGGGCGCAGGTCGCCCCGGCCGATGTGGGCGACCGCGCTCCACTGCATGCGGGTGTTGTGCGGCAGCGACTTTCCGGCCGCCCGCCAGGCCGCTGAGGTCAGCCCGGAACAGTCGTAGCCGTTCGGCCCGTCGGCCGCCCAGACGTACGGCTTGCCCAGCGCGCCGAACGCGTAGCGCACCGCTGCGCCGGCATCACCAGCCACCGCGGGCACATTCCTGGCCTCGGCCGCCGCTGCCTTGGGTTCGGGTCGCTCGGTGGCCGCCCCGTACGCCTGCCTGCGTAGCTCGTACAGCTTGGCCAGGTCTTCCTCGATCTGCTTCTTACCCGCCGAGAGCTGACGGGCCTGTGCGGCCTGCCGGGTCAGCGTGGCGTCCAGGCGGGACTTCTCGTCGAGCAGTCGCTGCTGGTCGGCGGTGAAGCCGGAGATGCTCGCCTGCCGCTGGCGGGTCAGCTGGTCGAGTGTGCCGAGTCGATCCAGCAGCGCGGCGGAGCCGCCGGAATGCAGCAGGGCGTCCGCGGTGCGCAGGGCGCCGCTCTTGTACGCGGTGGTGGCCAGCTGGGCCACGTCGGCCCGGCTCTGCTCGGCTTGCTGTTCCAGCGGGCCGATGCCGGCCTGTAATCGGGCCACCGCGGTCTCGTTGGTCTTGATCTCCTCACGGAGCTTGTTGTACGACTCGACGACCCGCTCCAACTCGGCCGAGGACGTCTCGATCCGGCGGGTCAGGTCGGCGGGGGACGGCTCGGCGCGGGCCACCGCCGTCGGGGCGATCAGCGCGGCCGACATGCCGGCGAGCGCCATGGTGCGCAGCAGGTTTCTCAGGGATGACAAGAGCGGAAGGCCCCTCTCCCACGGCCGTCGGGGCTGCTGATGCCCTCGGCGACACCGGCCGGGGCCATCCGGGCGGACGGCACTGGGCCGGACCGGCCTACCCAACCTAACCCGGGACGGATGTCGCTCGCAGTGGAAGCAGGGGCGAATGTTGGTGTTGTGGCCGGTAGTGCCCCTGCGCTGGCTGGCGCCATCGTGGCGGATGACACCTGTGGCGGACGGTGTACCGCCCCTTTTGGTGGCCCAGTGACGGATATACGACTTTCGTCGTTCCGGACATATGCCGCCGGATTCCTGCGGGCCATAACCGATAAAACCTGAAATGGATGCTGTTTCTCGGCGATGTCCCCGGTTGGGTGAGCTGTCGGGAGCCCGCAAATGCCCAGGCCGGCTGGCGGTGTCCCAACACAATGAAGACCGGAGCCGGGATTCCCGTCGACAAGTAGCGATGCCTGTCAACGACGGGCCAACTCGGCCAACCGTCCCCCGCGGGAGGAACCGTGAATCGTGAAGGCGCAAGGATGCGACCGCCGCGAACGGTGCCGGGCGCCCGGTCGACCCTGCTGTACGCGCGGCCCGGCATCATCGTGACCGTCGACCGGTTCACCGTCGGTCGAACCACTTACCGCGTCGCTGACCTGACCCATCTGCGTACCACCCGGGGCCCGCACGACCGGATCGCCGTCCGGGCCGTCGTCATCACCGCCACCATGCTCGCCGGTGTCGGGCTGCTGCTCGGCTTCACCGGAGGTCTGCAACGGCTGACCGCCGGGGCGTACCTCATCCTCGGTGCGGTGTTCCTGCTTCCGGCCGCGCTCGCCCTGGTCGGCGACCGCTGGCGGCCCCCGTCGTACGAGCTGTGGGGGTGGTACCGGGGAGCGGAGGCGCTGCTGTTCAGCGCCGACGACGAGCGGCAGTTCGGCCAGGTCACCCGGGCGCTGTTGCGGGCCCGGGAAGTCAACCGGTACGGCGGCTGGGTCGACCCGCTCGCTTCGGCCGACCCGTGGCGGCCCAGTCGCTGATCCGACGACCGTGCGCCGGCGCCGAACTGGCGTCGGCGCACCGGCCGCTCAGGGGGCGACCGGCTCCGGAGTCCGCTCCTCCTGCGGCGCGGCCACCCAGGCGCTGACCCGGCGCTCGGCGTAGAACGAGACGAACGGCACGGTGCCGGCCAACATCACCAGCAGCATCCGCTTCAGCGGCCAGTCGGCTCGGCGGCTCAGGTCGAACGCGGCCAGCAGGTAGATCATGTAGAGGAAGCCGTGGGCCTGCCCCACCGTCTCCACCACGACCGGGTTGTCGAACCCGTACTTCAGTGGCATGCCGATCACGACCAGCAGGATCAGCGCCACGCCCACGATCCAGGCGATCACGCGGTACCGGGTAAGGGCAGCGCCCACCTTCGTCCGTCCTTCCGAGCCCGGCTCAGCCGGGGTAGTCACCGGGCCGGGCGCCCGGATTGGCGTTCAACCATGACAGGTAGTGGTTGTAGGCGGCCAGGTCCGCGTCCTCGACGGCGTCACCGGTGGCCGGCGCCCGGGACACCCGCACCGGTCGGCGTACCCCCGGTCGGGACCCGGTGGTGACCGCCAGCTCGGCGGCCGGGACATCGGCCGGGTCAGCCGGCGGCGCGTCGGCCTCCGCCGTGTTTCGGCGGGCCAGCTTCACCTCGCGCCACCAGACGTAGACCACGAAGCCGGCGAAGATCGGCCACTCGACCGCGTACCCCCAGCTGATGCTGTTGCCGGCGGTGGCCCGGCTGACCTGCCACCAGCCCAGCCCGAGGAAACCCACGACCAGCACGACCATGGCCACGTGACGCGCGATCCACGCCGGGGTCCAGAGCCACCTCATGGCATCGAGGGTACCGGGAGCGCGGCCGGTCTCCGACACCGTGTCGTAGCTGTCGCGTGGTCGGGATGGTTTGGCGTCACCACGTCTGGGCATTCGTCTAGACGCCAGCCCAAACGAGATCAGGGGGGCGATGATGACCGGATCGGTACGTGAGGACGGCTTTGCGTCCAGCGGCAGCGCGGACATGAGCCCGGAGCAGCGGGTGCCCGAGTGGGGCGGCGATGAGCTCGCTGACCCGACGGGCACCACGGGTCTCGATGGCGACCTGCTCGGCATCGACCCGACGGAGTTGACCGACGAGGATCTGATCCGCGAGGTGCACAGCCTGCACCGGACCCGCCTGGACACGCTGCGGCATGCGGCGGACTCGGCGCTCGCCAACCACCTGCGGCGCACCGCGGAGCTTGAGACCGAGTACCTGGCCCGCCACCCGGGCCGGGAGGTCGACCCGAGCCGCCTGCGGGACGCCTGATGCCGGCGCGTGCCGTGCGGGGCATGTCCGCGCCACCTGAGGTGGTCTTCAACACGGCCACCGACCCCGCCCGCGCCTCGGCCTGGCTGCCGGAGCCGCTGCGCGGCGATGGCAGCCCCGCCGCGGAGATCAGCGGTGAGGAGTTGCGGGCCCGATGGGGTGCTGGCGACACGGATGACTGGTCCGCCGAGATCCGGGTGGAGCCGGCGGATTCTGGCGGTGCCCGGATCCAGCTCGACCTGGCCGACGGGTCGGACGGGCCGGGTCCGGATCAGCTGGCCGACGAGGCGCTGACCAACCTGGTACGCGAGGTCGCCGACAACCTCCAGGCCGGCTGAAGCCCACCGCTAGCCGCGCGGGACGCCACTCCCGCGCCACGACGAGATGTCACCACGAGATGAGATGTGAGGAGACCGGGTGACCGACACTGGCCTGCGACAGAAGGTAACGCGGCTGCGCCGGGCGTACGCGCCGCACGAGCATCGCCCGCTCGGCGGCTACCTGGTCGCGATGGGCACCTATGCCGGGGTGGCCGGGGCGCTTGCTGGCCTGGTCAAGGCGACCGGGCGGCCGGTGCCGGAGCGGCCGGCCCCGGCCGACGTGGTGCTGCTCTCCATCGCCACGCACAAGCTGAGCCGGCTGCTGTCCAAGGACGCGGTGACCAGCCCGCTGCGGGCGCCGTTCACCCGGTACGACCGCCCGATCGGCAGCGGCGAGGTGATGGAGCAGGTCCGCGACTCGGGCAGCTCCACCCGGCACGCCATCGGCGAGTTGCTGAGCTGCCCGTTCTGCCTGGCGGTCTGGGTGGCCACCGGGCTGACCGGGGGCTTGGTGCTCGCGCCCCGACTGACCCGGCTCGTGGCCACCGCCCTGACGGCGGTCGCCGCGTCCGACTTCCTCCAGATGGCGTACGCGGCGGCGCAGCAGGCCGCCGAGGGTGGGCACAAGGACGACTGACGCGAAGACACGAGCAGACACAGCAGCGGGGGCCGGCAGACACCGGCCCCCGCTGCACGTACGCGTCAGCGCTGCATACCGGACCAGCCGTGCGGCGACTCCGGCTCCCGTTCGTCCTCGTCCGCCCCGGTGATGATGTCCCGGTCCACCGCCGTCTTGTCGTGTTCGTTGGCGAAGTCCGGCTCGGGCGTGGTGTCCCTGCCCTTCGGCGGTTGACCCAGCGCCGGCACCCTCTCGTCATGGTCCTCGTGGTGCGTCATGTCGATGTCCCTTCTGCGGTCACTCACGCGATGGAGCCGCCCAGCAGGTCGCTGGCCTCGTCCACCGCGTACTCGCCCTCGGGCAGCGCGTCGATGCGGGCGAGCAGGTCCGGCGGGAGCTCGGCGGCCACCGCGTGGCGGTAGATATCCGCCTGGGTGACCCGTTCCTGCGCCCGGTAGATGTCGTCGAGCAGGTCATCGATGGCCCGGGTGTCCGGCTCGCCGGCCACGGATGCGTCGTCGGTCACCCCGATCAGCTACCCGGGCCGGAATCGGTCAAACGTCACGCCAGCGGCGCGTGCCGGACCGTGGCGTCTCCCTTTGCTCTGCTTCAACCCACGCAACGTTTTCCGGGCCTGACTGTTGCTTCGGTTGAAGCAGAGCAAAGGCGGCGTTGGAGGGGGTGCCGGGCGCGGGGACACAGCGTCCGTCGGGAAAGACAGCGCCGCCCCCGGCCGGTGGGCCGGGGGCGGCGCTGGTGTCGGTGTGCAGGTCGCCTCTCGGCGAGTGGCACTACGCGGCTCCAGCCGAACGGTATTCCGCGAAGGCTAATTAGGTGAGGCCCGGGGACACTGGACACACCGACACCCCAGTCAACGAGCCGACCCCCGCCCGTGTTCCGCGCACTGCGGTGACGGCCGTCACGCGATCAGGCCATCGTCGGCAGGGTGGCTCGGCGGGCCTGCACGGCGGAGGCCAGGTGGTCGAGCACCTCGGCCGTGTCGTCCCAGCCGAGGCAGGCATCGGTGACCGAGCGGCCGTACTCCAGCTCCCGGGTCGGGTCGAGTTCCTGCCGGCCGGGCAGCAGGAACGACTCCAGCATCACGCCGGTGATCCCGCGCTGACCGGCGGCGAGCTGGGCGGCCACGTCCGCGGCGACCAGCGGCTGGTTCCGGTGGTCCTTGCCGCTGTTTGCGTGACTGGCGTCGATCACCAGCCGCTCCGGCAACCCGGCTGCGCGGAGCAGGTCGAGCGCGCCGGCGACCGACTCAGCGTCGTAGTTGGGCCGGCCGCCCCCGCCGCGCAGAACCAGGTGACCGTCGGTGTTACCCCGGGTGTGCATGATCGCCGGGGTACCGGAGAAGTCGATGCCGGGGAAGACGTGCGGCACCCCGGCGGCGCGGATCGCGTCCACGGCGGTGCCGATGCTGCCGTCCGGGCGGTTCTTCATGCCGATCGGCATGGACAGGCCGGAGGCGAGCTGCCGGTGCACCTGGCTCTCGACGGTGCGGGCGCCGATCGCGCCCCAGGCCACGGTGTCCGCGATGTACTGCGGCGTGATCGGGTCGAGGAACTCGCAGCCCACGGGCAGGCCGAGACGCACCACGTCGAGCAGCAGCGCCCGGGCCAGCCGCAGGCCGGTGTTGACGTCGCCGCTGCCGTCCAGGCCAGGGTCGTTGATCAGGCCCTTCCAGCCAACCGTGGAGCGCGGCTTCTCGAAGTAGACCCGCATGACGATCAGCAGATCGTCGGCCAGCCGGTCGGCGGCGGTGCGCAGACGCTGGGCGTAGTCGAGTGCGGCGGCCGGATCGTGCACCGAGCAGGGGCCGACAACGACCAGCAGGCGGTCGTCCTCGCCGTCCAACACCCGACCCACCTCGCGGCGGCCACTCAACACGGCCGAGGCGAGCGGGGCGTCCAGGGGTAACTCGTGGTGCAGCAGGGCGGGCGTGGTCAGCGGCACGACACGGTCGATCCGCTGATCACTGACCCGATTGGTCTCCGGGGTCGTCACGGTGGGCATCCTCTCGCCGACCATGCCCGGGGCCGGTGCCCGGGACGAGCCGGCTGCTCGTACGCAAAAGGGCAGGAACGACAGCTCCTGCCCAGCCGGCTCGGTCCGTGGTGACGTCAGCTCATGGAGAAGTCACCGGCCTGCGAGCCGGCTGCCTAAACCATCGATACGACCACGTCACGAGCCCAGCCTACCCGACGCCGCCGGAACTCAGCGGGTCGTCCCAAGACGCTGGACGATCACCGCGTGGCAGGGCCGGGGCGGGGGTAACAGGGGTGCCATGACAGACGAGCAGAGCGATCAGGACCGGGTGGAATCCCGGGCGCACCTCCTACCCGAGGAGGCGGCGGTGGGCAGCGACGACCCGGAGGCGCAGGCGGAGGCCATCCTCGCCGACTCGGACATCCGTGAGGAGGACCAGAACGTGGCCCCGGACACGGTGCTGGAACGCCGTACCTCGGATCAGACGGTGGTCGCCGTCGAGCCGCCCGACTGAGCGGTCGCCCCGCGTGCCCGGCGTGACCCCCGGTAGGTCTGCTCCCGCAGCCAGGCCAGCGGGCCGGTCGCCCGCAGTTCGGGTGGCAGATTGCGCACCGGGTCGAAAGCCAGCGCGGCGTCCTCCTCGGCGCTGAGCTGGGCGCCGATGCTGACCCGCCCCACCGGCCGCCACGGCCCCACGGCGGACGCGACCGCGAGCACCAGGCGCGGCGTGTCCGTCCGGGTCGCGGCGGCCACCGTGGTCAGGCTGCGGCCGAGGCTGACCGAGAGCCGGACAGTGGCCCGGTACCGGCCGGGGTCGTCGAGCAGAGCGACTCCGGTGGGTGGTCCGGGCGTACCCCAGATCAACACCTCGCCGGCGAACGAGCGACCGGCCGGATGCAGCAGCCGGCCGCGGCGCATCCGGCTGAGCGCGGCCGTGGCGCGTTCGACGGCGGTGGCGACCGGCCCGGCGGTCCGGGACGCGGGCGGGATGGCGGTCGGCGGGGTCATTCCCCTCCGGTACCCCGACCGGCGGCCTCGATGCCCGGGAGTCGGCTCGCCGACCGACCGCACGTCACCTTTCCGCCCGCTAGATCGGATAGCGTCGGGGCATGCCCGACAGTGGTTACCCCTGGCCCATCGAGACGTCCCGACTGGACAACGGCCTGCGCGTGGTGGTGAGTGAGGACCGCACCGCCCCCGCCGTGGCCGTCAATCTCTGGTACGACGTCGGCTCCCGGCACGAGCCGGCCGGGCAGACCGGCTTCGCCCACCTCTTCGAGCATCTGATGTTCGAGGGCTCGGTGAACGTGGCGAAGACCGAGCACATGAAGCTGATCCAGGGCTCCGGCGGCTCGCTCAACGCCACCACCAACCCGGACCGGACCAACTACTTCGAGACGGTCCCGGCCGAGCACCTGGAGTTGGCACTCTGGCTGGAGGCCGACCGGATGGGCGGTCTGGTCCCCGCGCTGACCCAGGAGACGCTGGACAACCAGCGGGACGTGGTCAAGAACGAGCGCCGGCAGCGCTATGAGAACGTCCCGTACGGGGACGCCTGGCTGCGGTTGTTGCCGTTGCTCTACCCGCCGGGGCACCCGTACCATCACGCGACGATCGGCTCGATGGCCGACCTGAACGCCGCCGACCTCGCCACCTTCCAGGCGTTCCACCAGACGTACTACGCGCCCAACAACGCGGTGCTCACCGTGGTTGGCGACGCCACCGCCTCCGACGTGTTCGCGCTCGCCGACAAGTACTTCGGCGCGCTGCCCGCACGCGACGACATCCCGCCGGCCCCGGACGGCCGTAGCGTCCCGGCGACCGGGCAGGCGGCCGTCGAGTCGGTGAGCGCCGACGTGCCAGCGCCACGGGTGTACATCGCCCACCGCACCCACCCGTTCGGCAGTTCGGGATACAACGTGATCACCGTGCTCGCCACCGTTCTCGGCAGCGGTCGGGGCAGCCGGCTCTACCAGCGGCTCGCCGACGGCGAGAGGATCGCCCAGCCGGACCTGGTCGGGGCGTACGGGGTGGACCTCGCGCACGCGCCAGCGCCGCTGATCGCCACCGCCACCGCCCGCCCCGGGGTGAGCGCCGAGCGGCTGGCCGAAGGGCTGGCCGAGGTCGTCGACGAGTTGGCCACCGTGCCGGTCACCGCCGCGGAGCTGGACCGGGCAAAGGCGTTGCTCAGCACCGGGTGGTGGCGTCAGCTGTCCACGGTGGACGGCCGTGCGGACCTGCTCGGGCGGTACGCCACGCAGTTCGGTGACCCGGCCCGCATCGCCGACCAGCTGCCGGGCCTGCTCGCGGTCACCGCCGAGCAGATCGCCGAGGCCGCCGCCGAGGTGCTCGCCACCGACCGGGTGACCCTGACCTACCTGCCCGAGGAGACCTCATGACGCTGATCGCCGACCGTCCCGGCCCGGGCGCCGCCCGCCCGTACCGGTTCCCGCCGGTGGTCCGTCGCGCCGTGGCCGGTGGCCACGTTGTCGCCGCGCACCTGCCCGGGCAGAACCTCGCCGTGGCTCTGCTGCTGCTCGACGTGGGCGCCGGCCAGGAGCCCGTCGGCAAGGAGGGCCTGTCCGGGGTGCTGGCCAAGGCGCTGGAGGAGGGGACCGCGCAGCGGGACGCCGCCGCGTACGCGCTCGCCGTCGAAGGGCTCGGCACGGCGTTGGTGACCGGGCTGGACTGGGACTCGTTCCAGGCCAGCGTGGTGATCCCGGTGGACCGGCTCAGCGCCGCCGTGGAGTTGCTCGCCGAGGCGGTCCGGACGCCCAGGCTGGATCCCGCCGACGTGCGCCGGGTCCGCGACGACGAGGCCACCGCGCTGCGGATGGACTGGGCCAACCCGGGCCCGCGAGCCGACGCCGCGCTGCGCGCGGACCTCTTCGGTGCGGAGAACCGCTGGGGGCGTCCGATGCACGGCGACCCGGAGTCGGTCGCCGGGTTGGACGTGGACGACGTGACGGTCTTCCACTCCGAGTGGTTCCTGCGCCCCGGCACTCTCATCGTCGCCGGTGACCTGGACCGGATCGACCTGGACGCGCTGGCCGCCGCGGCCTTCGCCGGCACCGGTGGCGGCCCGGCCGAACGGGGCGGCCCGATCGAGGTGCCGCTGCACACCGGCCGGCGGATCATCCTGGTGGACCGGCCCGGCTCGGTGCAGTCCACGCTGCGGCTGGGCCACCCGGCGCCACACCGCGCGCACCCCGACCATGTGCCGATGGCGCTCGCCGGCACGGTGCTCGGCGGGGCGTTCACCTCCCGGCTCAACCACCTGCTCCGCGAGGTGCACGGCTACACCTATGGCATCCGGGGTGACTTCGCCTCGTCCCGACGGTTCGGGCGGTTCGCGGTCAGCTCCGGTGTACAGACGGCGGTCACCGCGCCGGCCCTGGTCGAGGCGGTGGGCGAGATCACCCGTACCCAGGTCAGCGGGGTGACCGAGGACGAGCTGGAGGTCGCCCGATCCTGGCGCGCCGGGCAGCTCTCGGTCGAGTTGCAGAGCCCACGGGCGATCGCGTCCGCGCTGACCACGCTGGTGGTGCACGACCTGCCGGACGACTACCACGCTCGGCTGCGAGAGTCGCTGCTCGCCGCCACCGTGGACGAGGTCTCCGCAGCGGCGGCCACCCACCTGCACCCCGAAGCGCTGACCCTGGTCATCGAGGGCGACGCCGCCACCATCCGCGACGACCTAACGGCAGCCGCCCTAGGCGACCTGATCACCAACCCCTAACCACCCGCCTTCCCACCCCTTCCCACCCCTCCCCACCCCACCCGCCTTCCCACCCCTTCCCACCCCACCCGCCTTCCCACCCCTTCCCACCCCACCCCACCCCTCGATCTCCTCGTTGATCAAGAGGTTTGCGTCAAACGGAGCCCGATTTCTGACGCAAATCTCTTGATCAACCCCAGAGTTCAGGGGTGGGGTGGGGTGGTGAGGGCGGGGAGGGCGGGGAGGTGTGACGTGGGAGTGGTGGGAAAGGGCTCCCGGTTGTGGGGGTGGGCTGGGTAGCCTCGCGGGCATGAGGATCGGCATTGTGGGGGCCACCGGCCAGGTCGGTGGCGTGATGCGGCAGGTGCTGGCGGAACGGGAGTTCCCGGCTGAGCAGGTGCGGTTGTTCGCCTCGGCGCGGTCAGCAGGGCGGACGCTGCCCTGGCGGGACGGCGAGGTGACCGTCGAGGACGCCGCGACCGCGGACTACTCCGAGCTGGACATCGTGCTCTTCTCGGCCGGTAAGGGCACCGCCCAGGAGTTGGCCCCCCGGGTGGCCGAGGCCGGCGCCGTGGTGATCGACAACTCCTCGGCGTTCCGGATGGACCCGCTGGTGCCGCTGGTGGTCGCCGAGGTCAACCCGCACGCGTCCCTCGACCGCCCGAAGGGCATCATCGCCAACCCCAACTGCACCACGATGGCCGCGATGCCGGTGCTGCGCCCGCTACACGCCGAGGCCGGCCTGGTCAGCCTGGTCGTCTCGACGTACCAGGCGGTCTCCGGTGCCGGACTGGCCGGCGTCGCCGAGCTGGACGAGCAGGTCCGCAAGGTCGCCGAGCACGCCGCCGGGCTGGCCTTCGACGGCTCGGCCGTGGAATTCCCCGCGCCGCGTTCGTTCGCCGAGCCGATCGCCTTCAACGTCCTCCCGCTGGCCGGCTCGATCGTCGACGACGGCTCGTTCGAGACCGACGAGGAACAGAAGCTGCGCAACGAGAGCCGCAAGATCCTGGAGATCCCCGATCTGTTGGTCTCCGGCACCTGCGTCCGGGTGCCGGTCTTCACCGGCCACTCGCTCCAGATCAACGCCCGGTTCGCCCGGCCGATCACCCCGCAGCGCGCCCACGAACTGCTCGCCAACGCTCCCGGGGTCGCGCTGACCGCCGTACCGACGCCGTTGCAGGCCGCCGGGCAGGACCCGACCTACGTGGGACGGATCCGCGCCGACGAGACCGTCGAGTACGGGCTGGCGCTGTTCTGCTCCAACGACAACCTCCGCAAGGGTGCCGCGCTCAACGCGGTGCAGATCGCCGAGTTGGTCGCCGCCGAGCGTCGCTGACCGTCGCCGTCACTCCGAGGCCCCTGCCGGCAACCCGGCGGGGGCCTCGGCCTGTTCCGGCGAGGCGCACACTGATCGCCGTACGCAGCTTGGGGGGATGCGGGTCGGCGAGTGCGGCAGGGGCGGGGTGCGGGCGCCGGGCAAGCCCTGCGCGGCGGCCGGCCGGTCGTGCTTGGATGGACGAACCGACCCCGTGTCACCTGGAGGAAGCCGTGCCGGACGACCGTACCCAGCAGGCGTTGACCGAACTGATCGCCGGCCGTTCGATGGGCGTGCTCGCGACACTCAAGCGCGACGGTCGGCCCCAGATGTCCACAGTGGTCTACTCGTTCGACCGCGAGGCGGGGCTGATCCGGGTCTCGGTCACCGACGACCGCGCCAAGACCGCCAATCTGCGCCGGGACCCGCGGGCCAGCTTCCACGTCAGCAGTGCGGACGGCTGGGCGTACGCGGTGGTCGAAGGGCGTGCCGAGCTGACCGCGACGGCCATGGAGCCCGGCGACGAGACCGTTGAGGAGCTGGTGGGGCTCTACCGGTCGCTGAGCGGCGAACACCCGGACTGGGACGACTACCGGCAGGCCATGGTCGCCGAGCGGCGACTGGTGCTGCGCCTGCACGTGGAGCGCGTCTACGGCATGCCGCCCCGAGGCTGACGCGCACGACCGTGCCGGTCAGCCAGGCTCGATCACGGTCACACCGGGCCAACGCCGCGCCGGGCGGTGCCGGGCCAGCCGTTGCCGGGACCGGGCGACATCCACCCGGGCGGGGTTGTGCCGCCACACTCCGCCCAGCAGATCCGTCAGGCCGTACGGGGCGCAGACCGCCAGCCGGTCGGCCTGGTCCAGCCGGACCGCCACGGCGGTGGCGTACTCCGGCCAGGTGGCGACCGCCTCGGCAACGCTGCGGTACGGGGCGATCGGGTCGCCGCCGAACTTCGCCGCGTACCACGTGTGCACGGCCGCCTGGTTGCGCGCCTGCCACGGCGGCTCCGGCCAGGCCGCCGTCAGGCGGGCGGTGGCCCGGAGGTCGTCCTCGCGGCTCAGCGCCGTCGGGTCGAAGAAGACCACATCCACGTCCCGGACCGTCGCCGGGTCGAACCCGTCGCCGTACCGCTCGCCCCAGACCAGGTCGCGCAGGGCGCCCGCGCCGATCCAGGCGTCCGGCAGGCCGGAATCGCGCACCACGGTCAGTGCCCGGGTCAGCCAGCCGCTGCCGGCGACCAGCTCCCGCAGCTCGTGTTCACCGTTCATCATCCGCCCACCGTAGGCAGCGGAGCGCCGGCCGTTCGGCCGGCCACCCGCGTTACCCCGCCCCTGGCGGCGGGTAGACGGGCGTGCCGACACCGAGAGGGGAGCACCATGACAACGGTCGGAGAGTTCATGACGACCCGGTTGGTGACGATGGACGGCAACGACACGCTCATCGCAGCGGCGCAGGAGATGCGTGACAGCGCGATTGGCGACGTGGTGGTGACCGACGGCGACAGCGTGGTCGGCATCGTCACGGACCGGGACATCACAGTCCGGGGTGTCGCCGAGAACATGGACCCGGGCTCGACCCGGTTGAGCCAGATCACCACCCGAGATGTGGTGACCGTGAGTCAGTACGACGACGCGGTGGCCGCCGCGGACCTGATGCGCACCTACGCCGTACGCCGGCTGCCGGTGATCGACGACGGGCGCCTGGTCGGTCTGGTCTCGATGGGTGACCTCGCGGTCGAGCGCGAACCGCAGTCGGTGCTGGCGGACATCAGCGCCGACGAACCGAACAACTGACCCGTCCGCCGCGGGCGCGCCGGTTCTCCCCTCGGGGGAGGGCCGGCGCTGCGGCGTCCGGATCCGGCTGAGGGGTCAGGACTGGTCGAACTGGACACGGACGTCGGTGGCGGCGCGAGCGGCGGCCACCGTCGCGGCCTCGGCGTCGACCTCCTGCCGGACCCGGGCCGACAGCACCGACCACGGGCTGACCGTCAGCTCCAGTCGCCCCTTTCCGGCCTGCCGCGCCCGCCAGGTGCCGACCACCTCGCCGTCCACCAGCAGGGCGCCGGGATTGCCGATCACCCGCCACATCTGGCGCTGGTGCTCCCGCTCCGGCACGAGCAGGTCACGGTCACGGCCGGCGAGGAAGGGGTCGCCCGGCGGCAGCAGCCGCACCAGCCGTGGCGCGGGCGCGCCGGTCAACGCGTCGAGCGCGTCGGCCGGCAGCCAGGCGGCCCGCCCGTCGACCCGCACCTCGGCCAGGCCCGCCGGCCAGACCCGACGCAGCTCCGTCGCCGAGGTGCCGAGGAAGCCGGCGGCGTCGGCCGGGGTGGCCGGGCCGAGCAGCCGCAGGTACGTCGTGACCAGCTCACCGGTGTGCGCCGCCGCGATGGGCGGACCTGGCCAGTCGGGCAGCGGCGCGAGCCGGGCGGCCCGGCCGGACACCACCAGACGCACCCCGCCGGCGAGACCGGCCTGTTGGAAGACCGCTCCGGAGATGTGCCGGGCCTCGCACGCCCGGCAGTCGTAGGTCAGCTCGACGGGAACCCGGTCGGAGACGGCCCGGCTGACCACGCCGCGCTCCAACTCCGTGGTGACCACCGACTGGAACGCTTCGGCCGTGGCCCGGAACGCGGCCAGCCCGAGCCGCGATCCCGCGCCGATCTGGCCCGGGATCCGCCGGGTGGCGTCGGTGTCGTTGAGCGGCCAGAGCGCCGCGGCCAGCGCCGGCAGTTCGGCCCGATGGTGCAGGTGTGGGGCGCCGCGCATCGACCAGACCAGCTCCAGACGTGCGTCCGGCCCGGTCGCGCCGCGCGCCGCCAGCGCTTGCCGGGCCGTGCCGTAAGGCGTGTCCTGAACGCCGAGCGTCAGCACCGCCAGATCGCCCGGTCGCCGATCGGCGGAGCGGTCGAGCTGTTGGGCCGCCACCCGGTAGGCGAGCACCTGCCGCCGGTCGACCTCGGGCATCTGCCTGGTCATGTGCCTCCCGTCCTGGTCGTCCCGTCTGGCCCGGCACGCTACCCGGCTCGTCCGACACCACCCGGCCATTCACCCGATCCGGGCGAGGTTGACCGCGGAACCGGCGGGGACCCGTGCGGGGACGTGCAAGCCGGCCGTCCGCCCGACGCGAGCGCGGTGGGTCGGATCCCGGGCCCGGCAACTGGGAGGAGTGGACCCGATGGTGGACGCGACCACGAGGTTCTTCGAGGACCTGGACCGACGGGGGTACGAACCCCTGCTGGCGAAGACCTCCGGGACACTGCGCATCGACCTGCACGAGGGGGCGCAGACCCGGCACTGGCTGCTGAGAATCGACCACGGCCAGCTGAACGTGAGTCAGGAGGACCAGGAGGCCGATTCGGTGATCGGGGCCAGCCCGGCGCTCTTCGACGACATCGCCTCGGGCCGCGAGCACGGCCTGGCCGCCCTGTTTCGCGGGGACATGACGGTGACGGGCGACGCCCGGCTGGTGGTGCAGGTGGAACGGATCTTCCCGGGGTCTCCGGATGCCCGTGGACCTCGTCGCCGCTTCGTGGGTGAGGTGCACTGATGGGCCAGAGCAACACGGTCCGGATCCTCGACGGAAACACGTTCGTCGTCTGCGAGGACACCGGTGACATCGAGGCGACGCCGAGCGAGCCGACCGGGCTCTTCTCCATCGATACCCGATTCCTGTCGACCTGGGTGCTGACCGTCAACGGTGAGCGGCTCAACTCGCTCTCCTTCGACGACCTGCAGTACTTCGAGTCGCGGTTCTTCCTTGTCCCCGGGATGGCCACCCACTACGTCGACGCGAAGCTGTCGATCATCCGGGAGCGCGCGGTGGGTGGCAGCTTTCGGGAGCAGCTCACCATCCTCAACCACGACGAGAAGCCGGTCGACCTGGAAGTCCGGATGGACGCGGCGTCGGACTTCGCCGACCTGTTCCAGGTCAAGGACGAGATCCTGAACAAGAAGGGCGAGATCTACACCGAGGTGGAGTCGGACAGGCTGCGGCTGGGCTACCGCCGGGGCAACTTCCGGCGGGAAACGGTCATCTCGTCGTCGGTGTCGGCCCGGTACGACAGCAAGGGGTTCGCGTACACCGTCCACCTGGAGCCCAACGAGCAGTGGGACGCCTCGATCGACGTCCAGACGCACGCCGTCGGACCCGGCGGCCGGGACCTGCGTCTCGGACTGCGGGTGCACGGCACCGAGCGGCTCGCCCTCCAGCACGATCTGGAGCAGTGGATCGCCGACGCCCCCAAGGTCAACAGTGAGCACGGCCGGGTCTCCAGCACATACCGCCGCAGCCTGATCGACCTGGCGGCGCTGCGCTTCTCACCGCTGTCGCTGGGCGGCGCCACCCTGCCGGCCGCCGGCCTGCCCTGGTTCATGACCATGTTCGGTCGGGACAGCATCCTCACCTGCCTGCAGACGCTGCCGTTCACCCCGCAGTTGTCGAAGACCACGCTGCGCGTCCTGGCCTCCCTGCAGGGCAGCCGGTTCGACGACTTCCGGGACGAGGACCCAGGGCGGATCCTGCACGAGATGCGCTACGGCGAGACCGCCGCCTTCGAGGAGCAGCCGCATTCGCCGTACTACGGCTCGGTGGACGCGACGCCGCTGTTCGTCGTGCTGCTCGACGAGTACGAGCGGTGGACCGGTGACGGCGCGCTGGTCAAGGAGTTGGAGCGGGAGTCCCGGGCGGCGCTGAGGTGGATCGACAACTACGCCGATCTGGTCGGCAACGGCTACATCTGGTACGAGCGGCGCAACACCGAAACCGGCCTGGAGAACCAGTGCTGGAAGGACTCCTGGGACTCGATCTCCTATTCCGACGGCACGCTGCCGCCGTTCCCGCGAGCCACGTGCGAGGTGCAGGGGTACGCGTACGACGCGAAGATGCGCGCGGCCCGGATGGCCCGCGAGTTCTGGGACGACCCGGAGTTCGCCGACCAGTTGGAGCGGGAGGCGATGCAGCTGAAGGAGCGGTTCAACCGGGACTGGTGGGTGGCCGACGGCGAGTACTTCGCCCTGGCCCTGGACCCGGACGGCCGCCAGTGCGACATCCTCAGCTCGAACATCGGCCACCTGCTGTGGAGCGGGATCGTCGATCAGGAGCGAGCCGAGAAGATCGCGCAGCACCTGGTGGGGCCGCGGCTCTTCACCGGCTGGGGCGTGCGCACGCTGGCCGAGGGGGAGGTCCGGTACAACCCGATCGGCTACCACAACGGCACGATCTGGCCGTTCGACAACTCGTTCATCGCCTGGGGTCTGCGCCGGTACGGCTTCGCCGAGGAGGCCGCCACCATCGCCAGCGGCATCCTGGATGCGGCCACCTACTTCGATGGCCGGTTGCCGGAGGCGTTCGGCGGCTACCCGCGGGAGCAGACCAAGTTCCCGGTGGAGTACCCGACGGCGTGCAGCCCACAGGCCTGGTCGACCGGTACGCCGCTGCTGCTGCTGCGCACCATGCTCGGTCTGGAGCCGCACGAGGGTCACCTGGCGGTCGAGCCGCGGCTGCCGGTGGGGATGGGCCGGATCGAGGTGTTGGACATCCCGGGTCGCTGGGGTCGGGTGGACGCGTTCGCCCGGGGCCGACTGGACCTGCACAACCTCGCCGACTGATCGACCCGACGCAGAGCCGGCGGCGGCGCGCAGCCCCGCGTCGCCGCCGCGTCGCCACCCAGCCGATCTCCAGCCGGGCAGGGTAGATTCTGCGGATGCCGGAGCTCGTTTACCCGCCCGTTATCGCTGCCGCCAAGACGATGTTCCGGGTCCTCGACCTGAAGATCACCATCGAGGGCGCCCACCACGTACCCCGCACCGGCGGGGCGGTGCTGGCCAGCAACCACGTCAGCTACCTCGACTTCATCTTCGCCGGCCTGGGCGCCAACGCGTCGGGTCGGCTGGTCCGGTTCATGGCCAAGCAGTCGGTCTTTGCGCACCGGATCAGCGGTCCGTTGATGCGCGGGATGAAGCACATCCCGGTGGACCGTGAGGCCGGAGCGGCCTCGTTCCGCGCCGCCGTGGACGCGCTCAAGCGCGGCGAGGTCGTCGGCGTCTTCCCCGAGGCGACGATCAGCCGGTCGTTCACCGTCAAGGAACTCAAGAGCGGCACGGTCCGGATGGCCCGCTCGGCGAAGGTGCCGGTGTTGCCGGTCGCGCTCTGGGGCACGCAGCGGCTCTGGACCAAGGGTCGGCCGCGCACGCTCACCCGCCGGCACACGCCGATCACCATCCTGATCGGCGAGCCGATCTATCCGGCGGACTTCCCGGACCCGAACGTGCTGGCCGCCGAGTTGACCGCCCGGCTCGGCGCGCTCGTCGACCGGGCCCAGCGGGAGTACCCGGACGCACCGGCCGGCCCGGACGACACCTGGTGGCAGCCCGCGCACCTGGGCGGCAGCGCACCCACGCTGGACGAGGCCGCCGCTCTGGAGGCCGCCGCCGAGCACCGCACCTCCACCGCCTGACGCCGAGGTGGCCGGATCGTTCCGCATCTGGGCATGATGGTGTCTCCCGGTGCGGTCGCGATCCGGTCAGGATCTTCAGTCATGAGCAGAGCAGCACTCGTCGTGATCGACGTCCAGGAATCCTTCCGCCAGCGCCCGATCTGGGCGTACGGCTCGAACCCCGACATGATCCGGCAGGTCGAACGTCTGGTTGTCGCCGCCCGGGAGCGCGGCGACCTGGTGGTCTGGGTCCTGCACTCCGAGCCCGGCACGGGCGGGTTGTTCGACCCCGCACTCGGGCACGTCCGGCTGATCGACGGGCTGGTCCCGGCCGAGGGTGAGCCGACGCTGGTCAAGACCGCGCACAACGCGTTCACCACCACGAATCTCCAGCAGTTGCTCACTGAGGCCGGCATCCACGATCTCACCGTCTGTGGCATCCGCACCGAGCAGTGCGTGGAGACCACCACCCGGGTCGGCTCGGATCTCGGCTACCGGATGACCTTCGTCACCGACGCCACGCTGACCTTCCCCATCCCACACCGGGATCTGCCGGCGACCGCCACGGTCGCGGAGATCCTCGCCGACCCGCGCACCCTGACCAACGAGGAGATCGTCACCCGCACCGAGTACGTGCTGGCTGGCCGCTTCGCGACCATCCGCACCGTGGACGAGGTGACCGGCGCGACCCTCGCCGGCGGCCGGAGCTGACGCGATGACCCGGGTCGTCTTCCTGCTGGTCCCGCAGCTGCATCTGCTGGACCTCGCCGGGCCGGCCCAGGTCTTCTCCAGCGCCGCCGACCTCGGGTACGACTACCAACTGCACTACGTCGCCGAGCGAGAGCAGGTGCCCACCGTGCAGGGCGTACCGCTGATCGCCGACACCCGGTGGCCCGAGCTGACCTCGGACGACCTGGTGATCGTGCCCGGTTGGCGGCCATCGGCGCACGGGCCGCAGGGGCCGGTGTCGCCCGGGGACCTGCGGCGGCTGGCCGACCACCACGCGGCGGGCGGCACCGTGGCCAGCGTCTGCGCCGGGGCGTACGCCCTCGGGCGGGCTGGCCTGCTCGACGGTCGACGCTGCACCACCCACCACGAGGTGCAGGACGACCTGGCCCGCCGACACCCGGCGGCCCTGGTCATCCGCGACGTGCTGTACGTGGTCGACGATCGGGTGGTCACCTCGGCCGGCATCGCCAGTGGCATCGACGTGGCACTGCACCTGGTGGCCACCCGGCACGGCCCGGGGGCCGCTGCGAAGATCGCCCGCACGCTGGTCGTCTACGCCCGGCGCAACGGGCACGAGCCGCAGGCCAGCGCGATGATGCGGCACCGCTCCCACCTGTCCGACTCCGTGCACCGGGTGCAGGACCTGATCGACAGCCGGTACGCGGACCCGCTGCCACTGGCCGAGCTGGCCGCCGCTGGCGGCGTGGCCGAACGGACGCTCACCCGGCTGTTCCGTTCGACCACCGGGCTCACCCCGCTCGGCTACCAGCAGTTGCTGCGGGTGGAACGCGCCGAGCACCTGATCGGGCACGGCAAGACCATGGAAGCCGCCGCGCGGACCGTCGGCTTCACCGATGCCCGGATGCTGCGCCGCCTGCGAGCCCGCCCCACGAGGTCGGCTCCGGACCCGAGCGGTAGTAGTCGTCCCGGGAGTGGAACTCCACCGGCAGAGAACCGGGCAGCGTGACCCGGGTGTCTCCGGCGAGCAGGCCGGGGCCGGCGCGCAGCAGCAGCACGTCGCGCTCCTGAGCCGAGAGGTCGACCAGTTGCGGGCGGGTGAGCCGGAACATGGCCACCGCCCGGCGAACCTGCCGGGCCAGCGCGACGACTTCACTGGGCGGCCCACCGAGGGCCAACGCCGGCTGCTGAATGGTGCGCAACGCGTCGCAGACGATCAGCACCTGCGCCGACGTGTCCCGCTCGGCTGCCCGCAGCTCCAACCGGGACGGCCACTGCCAGCGGATCTGCCCGCTCATCAGGCCATTCAGCCGGCCGGACGGTCGGGACCGGGGCATGTCGTCGACGACCAGCGACAACTGCGAGCCGCTGCCTGCCCAGCAGATCCGCTGGTCGGTGACGGTCACCGAGACCGGCTCGGGCAGCCGCCAACCGCGCCGCGCTTCGCTCGGCCCGAGCAGGTAGCCCGCGACCAGTAGCCGGTGCCGCCCGAGCACCTGCTCGCCGGGCACCGGACGCAGGTCGTAGCGGCGATCAAGGGTCGGCCCCACCTCGTCGTCCGGAGCGTCGAAGCGGTGGGGGCCGATGAAGAAGGGGGACGCGTCGGCGTGCATCGTCACGACCTCCCGGTCAGCTGGTTGTGCTGTAAAGCCTTACGGATCGGGCGACCGCTGTCATGACGCCCGTTAGGGGGTCGGCCGGTCGTGCATCGCCTGTGACCGGTAGATGCCAATCTCCTCCGGGCGGACGAGGCCGTCCTCGATCGCGCGGGCGAGTAGTGCCGCCTTTGTGGCGGCTGGCCGCCCCGCCCGGGTGTACTTGATCCGCGCACGGTCCACGTACTGCTTGACCGTGTGCTCGCTGATCTGCATCCGGCGGGCCACCGACGCCTTGGACATCGACTGGAACCAGAGCAGCAGCGCCTCACGTTCCTTGTCGGACAGCATCGGCCGGTCCGGCCGTGGGTCGCCGACCATCGCACCGGCCAGCGCGGGCGGCACGTACGGGCGGTCACTCGCGGCGGCCAGCACGGTCGCCACGCAGTGCTCCCGTCCCTCGTGCTTGGCCAGGAACGCCACCGCCCCGGCGTCCAGCGTGGCGAGCATGGTCTCCGGGTCGGTGTGCTCCGAATAGACCACGACCCGTCGCCCGGCGGCGCTCAGCTCGGCCAACTTGTCCAGCGCCATCCGCCCGTGCAGCCGTAGGTCGAGCAGAACCACGTCGGCGTTCGGCGCAACTCGCAGCACTTCGTCCGGGTCGTCGCCGGTGGCCAGCACGGTCAGCCGAGGCTCGGTGGCGAGCCAGGCGCGAACCCCCTCGACCACCACCGGGTGGTCGTCGACGATCGCCACCCCGATCGGCCGGTCACCGGTCACCGCCGCCACCGGGTCTGCGCCCATCTGATGTCCCCGTCCCGTTCGTAGAGGTGCTGCACCGGCCCGTCGTCGTACTCCCCGAGTGGCGGGCCGGTCGCCTCCGGCCCCTCCCGGTCGGGCGTGACCAAGCTGACCACCACCTCGTTCGGACCGGAGACGACGGTCAGCCGGGCCCAACCCCGAGCGTCGGCGAGAATGCCGGTGAGCGGGTCGGCCAGCCGGCGCCGGATCTCCACCGGCAGCGGCGGTGGGGTGCCGATGGTGACCAGGTCGATCGGCAGGCCGTTGCGTTCGGCCAGGTCGGCGGCAGCCCGCAGTTCGTGCAGCAGCGGGTCGGGCACGTCGTCGGACTCGGCGATCAGGCGGCGCAGCCGGGCGGCGGCCAGCACGCACCGGCGCTGCACCTCCGGGTCGTCCGGGTCGGCCTGACCGGCCGCCAATTCCCCGAGCACCCGCCCGGCCGCCGAGCTGACCAGCACGAGCCGGTCCCGGCGTTCCCGAAGAGCACGCTCGGCGGCATCCCGCTCCGCGGCCATCGCATGACCGGCGGCCGAGACAGCGGCCCGTTCCCGAGCCATGCCGACGATCGTCGTGCTGCCCACGAACACCGCCACCGGCAGCGAGAACGTGCCGTAGACGTACATCACGTAGCGGGCCACCTCGGCCGGGTCGTGGCCGTGCCCGAGCACGGCGACCAGCGCGATCAACGCGTGGGTGGTCAGCAGGGCGATCAGCCCCACGACCCGCCGACCCCACAGCGCCAGCACGAAGAACCAGCCGAGCGTGCCCCACACCCAGTTGGCGGCGGTGAACAACTGACGTTCACCGACCGCGGCGAAGACCGCCGCGTCAACGGCGAGCAGCAGCCCGGCGAACGCCCACGGCAGCAGCGGCGCGCCGCGCAGAAGCCGCACCCCGGCCACCGCGCCGGCCACCGCGACCAGCACCCAGCCGCCGAGCACCACCGCCGGCGCGGCGAACTCCGCGCGCGCGGCCAGCACCGCCGGCAGCCCGATCGCGACGTGCCAGGCCAGCGCGATGGCGACGGCGGCGATCCGGGCTCCCCGGTCGGATGCGTGCGCCACGGCAGCCGGCGCGGCGAGCCCCGCCGCGGACGTCGGCTCCCGGGGCACCGGCACGCTGACGGATATCCCGCCCGGCACCTCCGGTAAGGCGGTGCGGGGCGCCGGGGCGCCGAGGTCAGCCGACACCGGGCCACTCCAGTCGGATCCGGGTGCCCGCGCCGGCTGCCGAGTGCACGTCGGCCCGCCCACCGACCGCCGCCATCCGGCCGCCGATCGACTCGCGCAACCCGTACCGGTGAGGTGGGACGGTGGCCGGGTCGAAGCCGGGGCCGTCGTCGACGACCTCGACCACGACGGCGATCGCGTGCCGGGTCAGCCGCAGTGTGGCCCGCGCGCCCGGCGCGTGGCGGACCACGTTGGACAGCGCCGCGTAGGCGCTCTCGCTGATCGCGTCGGCCACGCCGGCGGGGACCGCGCACGACGCCAGGTCGAGATTTACCGAGAGCTCGGGCAGCCTCCCCGCCACCACCCGCAACCGCCCGTCCAGCGGCACCGGGCCGTCGCCGGCCACCGGGCCGACCTTGGTGAGCGCGACGAGGGTACGCAGGTCGGCGGCACACCGTTCGCGAAAGGTGGCCGAGGGCCCGGCCACCGCGCCGAGCCCCACCATGGTGAGCGTGCCGAGCACCGTGTCGTGCAGGTCGCGATTCTGTTCGCGTTCGGCGTCGCGGGCGGCCCGCGCGACCACCGCCTCCCGGGTCAGCCGCTGATGTTCGACGAACGCGCGGTCCGCACGGCCGATCCGTCGGCGCATCACCGCCGTCATCATCGCCGTGCAGGCGGTCTGCACCAGCAGGGTGGCCGCGTGCGCCCGAGCCTCGACGGGATTGCCGGCCGCCTGCGCGCCGATGACATACGTTGCGACGACGAGCAGACCGGCCGGGACGGACCAGCGCGCTGGGGCAGTGGCTTGGGCATTGATCACCGTGGTGCTGGCCAGCACCGCGATCCAACTGCCCTCGCCGGGCAGCACCCCGGGTGCCACCAGCACGGGGATGAGGAGACAGGCCACCGCGGTGACCGCGACGTCACCGGCGACCAGGGCCGGGGTGATCCCGCGGCGCAACGCGCGGTAGGCGTACCAGAGTGACCAGCCGGTCAGCGCGACCACACCGGGCAGCAACACGGCCGGCTCGACCGACGGGGCCCGCACCGACAGGGCCACCGCCGCACCGACCAGCCCGCAGGTCAGCCGCAGCAATGCCGGCAGTGTGGTGAAGATGAGGCCGAACGCGCCGCCGGCCGGATTGTCCAGCGTGGGCGGCGGCCCGGTTGGGGTGGCAACGGCCGGCATCGGGAAGTGTCCTTCCGACAACGACCCGGTCCGGGTCCGCGCGGCGTAGATCGACATCGGACAATAGCATGACCGACGGTGAGCGATGCCCCGTTGTGCGCGGAGTGTCGCTAATTCATCACGCTGTGCTGCGGGGTTGGAGCAGGTCCCACCGGTTGCCGTAGAGGTCGGCGAAGACCGCGACCGAGCCGTACGCCTCGTGGCGCGGCTCCTCCAGGAAGCGCACCCCGGCCGCCACCATCCGGGCGTGGTCCCGGGCGAAGTCCTCGGTGTACAGGAACAGCCCGACCCGGCCGCCGGTCTGGTCCCCGACCCGAGCACGCTGCTCGGCGGTGCTCGCCCGGGCCAACAGCAACGCCGTCTCCTGGGCGCCCGCCGGGCGGACCACCACCCAGCGTGAGCCGTCCGGTCGGGCGGTGTCCTCCACCAACTCGAAACCGAGGTCGCCGACGTAGAAGTCGATCGCCTCGTCGTACTCCCTGACCAGCAGCGCGACAAGCCCCAGATGTGCCATGCGGCCATCCTGCCGGCGGGCGCACCGGGCTCACCCGGCGGCGTCCCCACTGGTCGCCCGCGTCACTCCGCCGGTCACCGGCCCTGGGTGGGAACCGGGCGTTGCCGTCGCCCGTCCCACTTCCGGGTGGAGAGGTGGTGAGCCGGATGCGCTCGGGTGGGTCGGTACTGGCGGTGGCGCTACTCGGCGTGGCGTTGGGCGGGTGCGCGGGCATGGAATCCGGGCCGGTGGACGAGCCCGGCCCGGCCCAGGTCATCGAGATGTGGACGTCGTGCGCCGAAGCGGCGCCGCAGGCCGGCAACGGGTTTTCGGTCCCGAGCACCGGGGCGTCGACACCGGCCGGGGTCGACGCGAAGATCGGGCGCATCGACCCCGCGTTCACCTCGGTCGCCGCCGTGCTCTGCGGGCGGGAGATCCGGCCTGGCCCCAACGGAGGTCAGGAGCAGATCGCCACCGAACGACACGCCGACGAGATCGCGCCGCTGCTCGCCGCGCTGCACCTGCCCAACCAGCGTGCCGACGGGGAGATCGCCTGCACCCTCGACCTGGTCATCCCGCCCTGGCTGGCCCTGCTCGACGACCGGGGACGTTGGCTGCGGCCGCACCTACCAACGGACACCTGCGGCAAGCCGCGCGCCGAGGTGAGCGCAGCACTGGCCGGGCTGCCGTGGACCACGGTGGACACCCGTACCGTCGGGCAGGTCGAATCCCCGGCGGCCGAGGCCGCCGGATGCGCGCAACAGTGGGCGGACATGGTGTGGGTGGAAACCACCAACGGACGCCCCGGCCCGCCCGCGCCGGCCACGTCTCCGGCCGCCGGGCCGCTGCGCCTCTGCGTCTACCAGGTGCCCGCGTCGGAACAGGGCGGCGGCAAACCGGCAGGTGATTTCGTGTACGGCGGGCCGCTGTCGCCCGAGCGCCAGGCGGGCCTGCTCCGGGCGCTGGCCGACCGCCGAGCGGTGGCCGACTGTGCCACCCCGGCGTCCCGCTTCGCGGTGCTGCGCCCGTTGGACGGCGCCGGTTCCGACCGGTACGTGGAACTCGACGGCTGTCGCCGTTTCCTGGTCGTGCCACCAGCGGGTGGAGCGCAGCTCGGTCAGGGCGACGACGCGCTGGCCGCCCTGCTGGGGCCTGTCTGAGCCGGCAGGGCTGGCGAGCGAATGTCACAGGTGCGCACTACGGTGCCGGTATGGCAGCCAGGATCACCCTGACACTCGACTCCACCGACGCGCAGGTGCTCGCAACGTTCTGGAAGACGGCCCTGGGCTACATCGACAAGCCGCCGCCCCCGCCCTTCGCGACACGGGCGGAGTGGCTCGCGCAGTTCGACCTGCCGGAGGACGACCTTCCCGAGCACGGCGCATGGCTGTGCGACCCGGAGGGTGTCGGCCCCTACCTCTCGATCCTCAACGTGCCCGAGCCCAAGACGGCGAAGAACCGCCTCCACATCGACATCCGGGTGCCGGGACACGGTGGTCCCGACGAGCGGTGGGCGCGGATCAGGGCGGAGGCCGAGAGGCTGGTGCAGGCCGGCGGGCGTGTCCTGGCGGAGGACGACCAGCATCACATGGTGATGGCCGACCCCGAGGGCAACGAGTTCTGCGTCGCCGCAACCGCGGCCTGACGGGCAGCGGCTCAGGACCAGGCACAGCCCTGCTCCTGGGCGCCCGTTGGTGCTCGTTGACACGGGCCGGCAGGATTCGATCTTCGCCGACGGGTACGCCGTGCGAGACAGGAAGATCCACACCGGCCCGGCGGAAGAGGTTCGCACGCTCACGAACGCCGGCCTCCACGTATCGTCGCTCGCCGCCCGATCCGCAGTCACCTCAGGATCTGCTCGGGTGCGGATCCGCTCGGGTGCGGATCTGCTCGGGTGCCGGCGGAGGGTCCGCCCGCGAGACGCTTTCGAGCTGATGTCGTAAACGGATCAGTGGTCGGCTGGCGCCACTGCGGCCGGGACGCCACCTGATGTCACAAACGACTCAGCTCGAAAGCGTCGTGGGGTCACCAGGCCCGGCCGGGGGAGGGGTTGCGGGTTCAGCGGCCCGAACTCGTCGACGCTGATCGCCCTCCCGTCGGACGTCAGCACCACGATCGCCCTGGCGCAGCTTCGCCGGGTCCCTCCGCGCCGGCCGCGCTCATTCTGAAGATCTCTCCAGACGTGCAGAACGACTCCGTACGTCCTCAGAAAAAATCTATGTGCCAAGCGCTAGACATCCTCGGCGTGACCGGCTAACGTTCCTGAGGTCGAGAACGAAGTAAACAAAGACGCTGAAGTCGCCGCCCCGCACGAGGGCGAAGGAGTGGGGCCAGGGAACCTGGTGGTCCTGCTCGGTTCGGCGGCAGATAGGTGCCGTAGTTAGGTAGTAGTGGTAACCGGGTGTGACAGCGGGTGGGGCCGAGGCTGGTTCAGGGCTTCACCCGAGGCAAGGAAAGTTCGTCGTACGTGTCAGGGCCATGAAGTCGCGTGGGGCTCGGATACCGACGGACAGCACGGAGTACAGCAGAGGAAATCAGAGGCAAGGGAGGGCATTACACCGTTGGATCGCCCGCTGTCAGCCGCATTCGTGGGCTGAACGCGGACACCGCAGTTTCCATCGAACGAGAGGTGGTCTTCGGTCACGCATATGCGATCCTCGCACCTGATGCCGTCGTTGACGGCTGGTGCGGATACGACAAGCCGACGTTCTGTCGGTAGATGGTGTTCCTGACCCACAACCCTTGGGCCCCGGTGCTTTCGAGCACCGGGGCCCTCGTTATGGAGGTTTCATGACCCAATCCGGCGACATGCTCGACGACGAGGACTACCCCGCCTACACGATGGGCCGCGCCGCCGAGATCCTCGGCTGCTCGCAGGACTTCCTGCGCCGGCTCGGCGAGGCGAAACTGATCGCCCCACAGCGCTCCAGCGGCGGACATCGCCGCTACTCCCGCTATCAACTGCGGCTGGCCGCGCGAGCCCGGGAGATGTGCGACCAGGGCACCGACATGGCCTCGGCCTGCCGGATCATCATTCTTGAGGACCAACTCGAAGAGGCCCTTCGGCGCAACGAGCGTCACCAGCAGGGCTGAGCACGCCTTCCGGGGCAGCATGCCCTGAGGATGACGCGAGCGCCGCACGGTCCCTCCCCGTCGGGGCAGGGGCCGTCTGTCGTCCGTAGAGGGTCACGGTCATCCGAGCGAATGGGCGGGCCTGGCAGCAGCGCTCGACGCTGGTCCTGTGCCACTGCATCGGCCCGCTTGTCGATGCCGACCGCAACGGCGCCGCCGGGCTCCGAAGAGCGGAGAAGAGTGCGGTGTGAAGGTGCGCCCGGCAGGATTCGAACCTGCGGCCTTGGGATTAGAAGTCCCCTGCTCTATCCGCTGAGCTACGGGCGCGTGTGGCGTGGATGTCGCGCCCAGAGGGTACCGCCGTCCCGCTGCCCGGCGGCGAAAAGGGTGCCCGCGTCCACGTCGCCGAGCAGGGTCTCACGTCGGCCGCGCGACGGGCATCCGGGTTCCCACGGACCGGCCTGTCCACGGACCGTACCTTTGGCTGGTGTTGCTGGATCCCGACGCCGAGAACGACGTCGCCTACGAGCTGTGCCAGATCGTCGGCCGCGCCATCCTGCCGTACCGGTCGTCGGACGACGGCGACCAGCGCTACGGCACCGCGTTCTTCTTCCAGGGCGGCGACGACCCGGTGGGGGAGTCGCTGCTGACGGCGGCCGACCTGGTCGGCACGCCGGGTGAGCTGGGCCTGCGCGCGAGCGTCACCGAGCCGGCCGGGGTCGCCCCGGCCGTTGTTTCCGAGGTCGAGATCGTGCCCGGCTGGGCCCGCTTCCCGGGCGACGGGGTCGCGGTGCTGCCGACCGCCGGTCTGCACCGGTACGCCGGCGACGGCGGCTGGCGATGGCGGGTCCAGCCGGTGCCCGTGGGGATCGCCGCCGGGCCCGAGGTGGTCGCCCGCCTCGGCGCCGACGCCGGTTCAGCTTTCGTGCTGGCCCATGGGGTACGCGAAGACGGGTCGCGCCCACTGGAGGTGGCGATCGAGCGGGTGGTCCGTGACGGGGACGCCGTGCGGATCACCACGGAGCTGCCGTCCGGGTACGTCGGCGCGCCGGTCTTCGTCGTCCAGTCCGACGCCACCGGGGAGGTGTCGCTGTACTGCCTGGGCCTGGTGCTCCCCGGCAACGGCGGTCACCCGGTGGCGACCTTCGACCGGATCCGAGCCGTCCTCCCGGCGACGCCCGGCGACGTCTGAAGCCGCGTACCGCACCGCCCTGCGGCCTGTCAGTCGCCGGACGCCGCCGCACCTGCCGCGTCGGCCGTGGAACGTCGGCTTTCCGGCGGTCGGGCCTCGCCAGTGGTCGAGTCGGTGTCAGTCGGGGCGTCGACGGCCGGCACGGGGTCGCCTAGTGCAGGGTCGACCGGCGCAAGGTCGACCGGCGCAAGGTCGGCCGGCGCAAGGTCGGCCGGGGCGAGGTCGGCCGGCGCGGGGTCGGCCGGAGCGGTGGGGCCTGCGGCGAGGAACGCCTCAGCCCAGCGGCCGACCTCGTCGAAGACCTTTCGGCGTACGGCGGGGCCGGAGAGCGTCAGGTCGTGCAACCCGCCGTCGAAGCGGGCCAGGGTGACGTGGCGGCCGAGGCGAGGCGCGTACCGGACCATGTGTTCGACGTCCAGCACGGCGTCGGCCAGGGTCGCGTTGTCGTGCCATCTGGTGCCCCGAAACGAGCGGGTCGAGCAGGCCAGCAGCACCGGCACCTGGATGTCCAGCCCGGCGCGCAGTTGGCGTTGACCGGTGCGGATCGCGTTCAGCCAGCCGGCGCGGACGGGGAACCCGGCCAGCGGCTTCCACGCCAGGTCGTAGGTCCACTCGCCGCGGTGGTCGGCGTGCAGGCTCTCGCCGTACACCGTGCCCAGCCCGAACGGCAGGATGCGGTGCGGCGCCCTGCGGCCCAGCCGGGAGGCGGCGGCCGCGAGGGGTCGGCGCACCGCCCAGGGGGCGTTCAGGTCGAAGAACGGGCTGTTGAGCACCAGGCCGTCGATGGTGCCGGTGTCGCGGCGGGCGTCCGCCCAGAGCGAGATGATCAGGCCGCCGGTGGAGTGGCCCATCGTCAGCAGGGTGTCGTGCCCGTCGTCCTTGCGGATGATCTCGGCGGCGGCGTCCAGCTCGGGGAAGTAGTCGCTGATGTCGCGGCAGAAGTTCGGGGTCTGGCCCGGAAGCAGGCTGCGACCGTATTTGCGCAGGTCGAGCGCGTAGAAATCCCAGCCCCGCTCGGCGAAGAAGTCGGCCAGGTGGGTCTGGAAGAAGTAGTCGACGAAGCCGTGCACGTAGAGCACGGCCCGCCCGGTGGGGCGCTCGGCCCGCCGCCGGACCAGGGTCGCGACGACAGGCCCTTCGTCATCGGTGCCCAGGTCGATCGTCTGCCGCTCGTACGGCGGCCCCAACACGTCCGGTTCCACGACCGCGACGCTACGCCGCCAACCTACCCAGCGGTAGCCCTCGCCCGGCCCACCCCGCCCGTCCCCGCTCACCCACCCCGCCCGTCCCGCGATCTTGCACTTGCTGCCGTGACATAAATGCGCAGAAGCCGCGTTCTGGGGACCGAAAGTGCAAGATCGCGGGGACGGGGCGTGGGTCAGGCCGTTTCCGCGTCGACCCGGCTCGGGTCGGCGGCGGGGAGCTGCTCCTGGTCATCGGCTGGGTCCAGGTCGGCCTGGGGCTGCGGGACGTCGCGCAGGTGCTTGTTGTGCCGGGGCTCCTGGCGGGTCTTGGAGTCGTTGAGCCGGCGGCGCAGGTCGTCGCGGACGTCGTTGAGCGCGGCGTGCAGGTCCTCCTCCGCGGAGGTGGTGACGATCTTCTGCCGGCCGGCGATCCAGCACTCCAGGGTGACCTTCTGGCCGCGGGCTTCCCGGTCCTTCACCGACACCTCCAGCTCGGTGGCGTCGGCGTGGAAGCTGGCCAGCCGGGCGTCGAGGGTGGCGAACTGCTCGGCGATCCAGTTGCGGTCGCCCTGCGAGAACCCGGCGCCCACCCGCAGGCACTCAGCAACGGTGGCCGGGTTCGCCACGGCGCTCATCGTCGCGCCTCGGAAGCGTTCGCGGAGCTGATGGTGGTGATCATCATGGCGCTGACCTCTCGTCGACGTGGAGCTGTCGGTGGTGCGTTGATCAAATGCATACCCAGTTCGGTCGGCCCCGGAAACCGCCGACGCCCGGCCGGGCGGGTCGGCCGTACCACATCGGGGCGTGATCAGGGCGTTGTCCACAGGTGGGTTCGTCGTCCACAGGTCGGGGGCGGTCGCTGGCGGCGGTCGCCTCCGGTGCCCAGGCTTGGTGGCGAGTCGACTCGCGCTGGCAGGCCCCGATCCCCTTGGAGGGACGATGTTTGACACTTACGTAACAATCGTCGGCAATGTGCTGACCGCGCCCGAGTGGCGACGTACCACCCAGAGCAACACCCTGGTGGCCAACTTCAAGGTCGCCTCGACCGCCCGCCGGCTCGATCGGGAAAGCGGGCGCTGGGTTGACGGCAACTCGCTCCGCGTCCGCGTCAACTGCTGGCGCAAGCTCGCCGAAGGGGTGGCGGCCTCCGTGATGGTCGGCGACCCGGTCGTGGTCTGTGGCCGGCTCTACACCCGCGACTGGACCGACGACGCCGGCAACCACCGCACCCTCTACGAGCTGGAGGCGGTCGCCGTCGGCCACGACCTGTCCCGGGGTCGGGCCCGCTTCCTGCGCAACCGGCCGAGCATGACGACCAGCACGGTCGAGGACGCCGAGGCCGAGAGTCGGGTGCACGGCGAGCCCACCGAGCCGGTGCCGGCCGGGCAGGCGCCCGTGCTGCCCGACGACCGTCCGCTGGACGACGACTTCGAGCTGCCCGACTACGGCGCGCTGCGAACCAACCCGTTCGTCGACGGCCCGTTGGACGACGACGGGTCCTTGAACGGCGGGCAGGCCAACGTCCCGCAGGGCCTCGACGACGAGCTGGCCCTCCCACCCGAGGAGACCGACGACAACGCCGACGACGACCTGGACGACGAGTTGGGGCCGGCGCCGGACGAGGGCCAGCCGGAGCCCGCGCAGTCCGGTCGGGGGCGGCGCGGCCGAGGCCGGGTCCCGCAGCCGGCGTGAGCGAACGGTTCGGCCCTCGCGGGTCGGGCGGCAACCCAGCTGGCTGAGGTTCTGCGGCGACCGCGCGGGGCTCCGGTGGCACGGCACGACGGGGGCGGGGTGGCGACGCGACCAGCGTCGTCACCCCGCGTGACGGCAGCGGTGGGGTGGTGGAGGGCGGCGGTCGGGGCTGATCACGAGGCGCTCGTCGCTCACGGAGCACCGTGGGTTGGGCTGGTTCACCGGGCGCTCGTCTAGGCTGGCCGGCCGGAGGTGGTGTGGGTGCGACGGACAGCGCCGGTGGCGAACGCGGTGGGGCTGCTGGCTGGGTACGCGCTGGACAGCCTGCTCGGCGACCCACGTCGGTGGCACCCGGTGGCCGGCTTCGGGCAGGCCGCGGGTGCGCTGGAGCGCCGCCTCCACCGGCCGGACCGGACGGCGGGTGCCGCGTTCACCGCGCTGGCAGTCGGTGGGCCGGTGCTGCTCGGGGCGGTCGCCGCGGCGGCTACCCGGCATCGGCCGGTGACCCGTGCGGTGCTCGTGGCCGCCGGCACGTGGACCGTGCTGGGCGGCCGTACGCTGCGGCACGAAGCCACCGTCATGGGTCGGACGCTGCGTGACGGTGACCTGCCCGCTGCCCGGCGGCGCCTCGGTCACCTCTGCGGGCGGGACCCGTCGACGCTGGGCGAGTCGGAGCTGGCCCGCGCCACCGTGGAGTCGGTCGCGGAGAACACCTCCGACGCGGTCGTCGCTCCGCTGGTCTGGGGTGCGGTCGCCGGCCTGCCCGGGCTGCTGGGCTACCGCGCGGCGAACACCCTCGACGCGATGGTCGGGCACCGGTCGGCGCGCTACGCGCGGTTCGGCACCCCGGCCGCACGGTTGGACGACGTGCTCAACCTGGTGCCGTCCCGGCTGACCGGGCTGCTCACCATCGCCGTGGCGCCGGTCGCGAACGGGGATCGGCAGCGGGCCTGGCGGGTGTGGCGGCGTGATCGCAACGATCACCCGAGCCCCAACGCCGGCCAGTGCGAGGCGGCGATGGCCGGTGCGCTCGGCGTCCGCCTCGGTGGTCGCAACATCTACTTCGGGCGCTCCGAGGTGCGGCCCTTCCTCGGCGACGGTCCCCGCCCGGAGGCGCGGCACCTGAAGCGGGCCGCCCGGATCTCCGGCGTGGTCGGGCTGGTCGCCGTCGGGCTGGCCGCCGCATACCCGGTGACCGTCGGCCGCCTGCTCGGTGCGGTCGGTCGGCGTGGTCTAGGTGCGGTCGGTCGGCGTGGCCTTGGCGCCGTCGGTCGGCGTGGCCTTGGTGCGGTCGGTCGGCGTGGGTTGCGAGCTGGCGGGGCAGGGCGGGGGAGCGGACGGTGAGCGGTGGGCTGCTGGTCGCCGGCACGACCTCCGACGCCGGCAAGAGCGTGCTCACCGCCGGCATCTGCCGCTGGCTGCACCGGCAGGGCGTGAAGGTGGCGCCGTTCAAGGCGCAGAACATGTCGAACAACTCGGCGGTGGTCGTCGGGCCGGACGGGCGCGGCGGCGAGATCGGACGAGCCCAGGCGATGCAGGCCGCAGCCTGCGGGCTCGCACCCGACCTGCGGTTCAACCCGGTGCTGCTCAAGCCGGGCAGCGACCTGGCCAGCCAGGTGGTGCTGCTCGGCGAGGCGGTCGACACGATCACCGCGGGCACCTTCCGGCAGCTACGTCTCCGGCTCGCCGAGACCGCGTACGCGGCGCTGGCCGAGCTGCGTGACACGTACGACGTGGTGATCTGCGAGGGCGCAGGCAGCCCAGCGGAGATCAACCTGCGGGCCGGTGACTACGTCAACATGGGGCTGGCCCGGCATGCCAACCTGCCCACCATCGTGGTCGGCGATATCGACCGGGGTGGCGTCTTCGCCTCGATGTTCGGCACCGTCGCCCTGCTCGACCCGGCCGACCAGGCGCTGCTCGCCGGCTTCGTGATCAACAAGTTCCGGGGCGACCTCGGGCTGCTCCAGCCGGGGCTGGACATGCTGCGGCACGTCACCGGCCGTCCCACCTACGGGGTGCTGCCCTGGGCACTGGACCTGTGGCTCGACGCCGAGGACTCACTGGCCTACGGCCGGGTGCTCGGCCGCCCCGCCGCCCCACACGGCACCGAATGGTTGGACGTGGCCGTCGTCCGCCTGCCCCGGATCAGCAACGCCACCGACGTGGAGGCGCTCGCCACCGAGCCGGGTGTCCGCGTACGCCTCACCATTGAACCCGCCGAGCTGGCCGCCGCCGACCTGGTCGTCCTGCCCGGCTCCAAGTCCACCGTCGCGGACCTCGCCTGGCTGCGCGAGACCGGCCTCGCCGACGCCGTGGCCGCACACGTGACGGCCGGCAAGCCGCTGCTCGGCCTCTGCGGCGGTTTCCAGATGCTCGGCCGTGCCATCCACGACACGGTGGAGAGCGGACGGGGCAGCGTGCCGGGGCTCGGCCTGCTGCCCATCGAGATCACCTTCGATCCGCGCAAGACCGTCCGGCAGTCGGTGGGCACCGTCCATGGTGGTCTCCCGGTGCGTGGCTACGAGATCCACCACGGGTACGTCTCGCAGACCGACCCCACCCTGACCCCGTTGCTGACCGGCGACGACGGTGTCGGCGAGGGAGCAGTGCTCGGTGCGGTGCACGGCACGCACTGGCACGGGGCGTTCGAGTCCGACGAGTTCCGCCGCTGGTTCCTCACCGAGGCAGCTCGGCTGGCGGGCCGCACCGGGTTCCGGGTCGCGCCGGCGACCAGCTTCGCCGCCGCCCGGGAACGCTCGCTCGACCTGCTCGGTGACCTGGTCGAGGAACACCTGGACACCGACGCCCTCTGGCACCTCATCGAAACCGGCCCACCCCCCGGCCTTCCGTTCATCCCACCCGGCCCCCCACCGTCCTGACCGGTCGGGGCGTCAAAGGGCGGCCGGAGCGTCGAAGGGCGGCCGGAGCGTCGAAGGGCGGACGGAGCGTCAAAGGGCGGCCGGGGCGTCAGGGGCGGATGTCGGCGGGGCGATCGGTGGTGGGGAGGCCAGCGGCGAGCCAGGCGTCGACGCCGCCGATCATGTCGGTGGCCCGGCGCAGCCCCAGGGTCTGCAGGCTGGCGGCGGCCAGGCTGGAGCTGTAGCCCTGCCGGCACGCCAGCACGATCTCCCGGTCGTAACCGGTGGCCTCCGGGATACGCCAGGCGCTGGCCGGATCGAGCCGCCATTCCAGCACGGTCCGGTCGATGACGACCGCGCCCGGCAGGTCGCCCTGTTCTCGGCGCTGCGTCTCGGTACGGGTGTCGATCAGCAGCGCGCCGCCGCGGACCGCCTCGACGGTCTGCTGCGGAGTCAGTCGGTGCAGCCCGGCGCGGGCCTGTTCGAGCAGGGCGTCGATGCCGGGGCTCATCACGTCTCGGAGCACCACCCGATCATGCCGACCGGTGAGCGTCCCGGGCGGCGAACGGGCCGCGCGTCACCCGTCGCCGCCCCAATTCCCCCGGACGTGACGGGTGGCCGGTCACGGCGGTCAGTCCGACGGGTCAGCCCCGGTACGGCTGCGGCGGGATGGAGTGGCGGCGCCGGCGCAATGGTCAGGCGAAGGCGGGATGGGCGAGAGCGGCGGCAGTGACCTGAGCGAACTGCTCGGGCGCGTCGAGCATGATGTTGTGTCCGGCGTTGGGCACGGTCACCACCCGCACTCCGGCCGAGGTCAGCGACTCCGCTCCAGCGACCGGCCCGCTCCGACCGCCCTGGAGGTAGGTGCGCGGCATCGGTAGGCGCTCCAGCAGGTGCCGCATGGCGGGGCGGGTGCCGGTCATCAGGCCGATCGCGGTGCGGTGCAGGCCGGTCGGGTCGGCGAGTCGCATGGTGGCGGCCCAGGCCGGGCCCACCCGTTCCAGAGTCGCGGAAAAGCCGCTGGTGAGGAACTCCGCCTCGGAGTATCGGGCCAGGCCGCTGCTGCCGGCGGTTGGTGGCGGGTTCGGGTCGAGGTTCGCCTCGATCAGGACCAACCGCCCGACCAGGTCCGGGCGGTGGTGGGCGAGAGCGATGGCCACCGCGCCGCCCATGCTGTGCGCGACGATGTCGGCCGCCCGGACCCTGGCCGCGTCGAGCGTGGCGGCCAGCGCCTCGGCGTGCTCGGTGAGGGTGTAGCCGAATGCGGTCGGTCGGTCGCTCAACCCGAAGCCGAGGAGGTCGACGAAGAGGGATCGGTGGCCCGCCAACTCGGGGAGGGTGGCGGCTGGCAGGAAGTACGGCGCGGACATCGCGCCGAGCCCGTGCACGTACACCCGGGTAGGCGCACGGCCGGAGATTTCCACCCACCGCATCTGGGCCCCGTCCGGGCCCACGGTCGCAGCATTCATGGCGACACAATACCTCCGCGCCGAGGTATATCGTCAAGAGGGCATAATGGGACCGTGCTCGAACTCGCCATCCTCGGTTTCCTGGCCGACCGGCCCCTGCACGGCTACGACCTGAAGCGGCGCATCGCCCAGCTCACCGGGCACGTCCGACCGATCGCCGACGGGACCCTCTATCCCGCGATCAAGCGGCTGGAACGGGCTGGCCTGCTCACCCGGCGGGTAGAGCCCGGTGCCGGCGCGGCCCCCCGCCAGACGCTGGCGCTGACCGGGCCGGGTCGGGCCGAGCTGGACAACCGGCTGCGCGAGCCCGACGAGCTGGAGATCAGCGACGAGAACCGCTGGTTCGTCCTGCTGGCCTTTCTCCGCCACCTCGACGACCCGGCGGCCCGCGACCAGGTGCTCCGCCGACGGTTGGCCTTCCTCCGTACGCCGAGCAGCTTCTTCTACGAGGGCGACCGGCCGGTACGCGCCGAGGAGATCACCGACCCGTACCGCCAGGGGATGCTGATCATCGCCCGAGCCACCAGCCAGGCCGAACTGCGCTGGCTCGGGGAGATGTTGGGCGAGCCGGAGTGACCCTGGAAGGTGGCCGTCCGTCGACGGCCGAGGAGGACGTCGGCGCGCCGGTGGCGGTCGTCGAGGCGTACACCGGACTGGCCCATCGGGTGCTCGCGGGCCCGGCACGGTTGGGGCGGACCCGGCTGGTGGCGGTCGACGGGCCGAGCGGCGCGGGCAAGAGCCGGTTCGCCGCGAACCTCGCGGATGCCCTGGCGACGCTGCCCGGCGGCCGGCCGCCGGTGGTGCACACCGACGACCTGCTCGACGGTTGGGACGACCAGCTCAGCTTCTGGCCACGGCTCGATGAGGAGGTGCTGGCCCCGCTGCGCGAAGGGAGGCCCGGTGCCTACCGGCGCTACAGCTGGGTCCGGCGACGCTTCCTGCCCCGGCCGGTCCCGGTGCCGGTGGCGCCGGTGCTGATTCTGGAGGGGGTCAGCACGGCCCGTGCCGTCGTCCGGCCGGAGCTGACCCTGGCCGTGTTCGTCACCGCGCCCGCGTCGTTGCGACTGGCCCGCGCGGTCGCCCGGGACGGGTCGGAGATCCTGCCTGAGCTGCGTCGGTGGCATGCCCGGGAGCGGGCGCACTTCGCCGCCGACGACACGGCCGCCCGCGCGGACCTGCTGGTGGACGGCGCGCCGACGCTGCCGCACGACGCGGACGGGTACTACGCGCGCATCCGCTGAGCGGGGCATGGACGTCCGCCATCGGCTACGGCACGATGCGAGAAGGCCGCCACCGGCTACGGCACGACCCAGAAGGCTCAGGCGCGGCGATCGGGGGACTCATCATGTCGGCTACGGATACGCCCGCGCGGCGCCGGATCACCCTCACCGGCATCAGCTCCCGAGCGTGGGAGCATCCCGCCGACCGGGGTGCCCTGGTCGCGCTGCGGGAGCTACGTGGTTTCGACGACGTGGTGCGGTCGTTCTTCGGCATGTGGAACGAGCGCGGTTTCCGCCTGTCGGTGCTGGCCTCCGGCATCCGGGTCGACCACCGGCAGTACCCGGCGGTGTGGCAGCGCTACACCGAGGCCGCGGCGGCGCTCGACGTGGCCGAGCTGCCCGAGCTGTACGTGACCCAGTCGCCCTGGTTGGGTGCCGAGGCGGTCGGCCTGGACCGCCCGTTCATCGTGCTCAACTCCGCCTGCGTGCAGCAACTCGACGAGGATGAGCTGCGCTGCCTGCTCGGCCACGAGTTGGGGCACGTCGGCAGCGGGCACGCGGTCTACAAGACGATGCTGATGATCCTCACCCGGTGGGCGGCCAACCTGAGCTGGTTGCCGGTCGGCGCGATCGCGCTGCGGGCCATCATCGCCGCGATGCTGGAGTGGTGGCGCAAGGCGGAACTGTCCGCCGACCGGGCCGGTCTGCTCGCCGGGCAGGACCCGGCCGCCGCGCTGCGGCTGCTGATGAAACTCGCCGGGGGCGGCGACCTGTCCCAGATCGACACCACCGCCTTCCTGGAACAGGCCGCCGAGTACGCCGGGGGCGGCGACCTTCGCGACAGCCTGCACAAGATCCGAATGACCGCGTGGAGCACCCATCCGACGCCGGTGGCGCGGGCCGCCCAGCTGCGGCAGTGGATCGACTCCGGGGCGTACGGGCGGGTGCTGGGCGGGGACTATCCGCGCCGTGACGACGACAGCTCGACCAGCGTCTCGGAGGAGATCAAGGCGGCTGCCGAGTCGTACCGGGAGGAGTTCAGCCGGTCCACCGACCCGCTGGTCGGGTTGCTGCGCCGGCTCGGTGACGGCGCCAACGACGTCGGCGAGTGGGTGGGCGGCACCGCCGGCCGGGCCCGCTCGTGGGTGGACGCCGCCACCGAGGCCGCCGGCCGCGCGCACCGCGCCGGCCGGACCGCGCCCGACGCGACCGCGGGCGCGGGCCCTGCGGGAGGCGGTGACGGTACGGGCTCCGCCGGCACGCCCCGGTAAGGCCGGCATACGATGCCGGTCATGACCACACCGATCATGTCCGAGTCCGAGGTGCGGGCCGCCGTCGAGCGGGAGATGCCTGGCGTCCGGGCCGACCTGGAGCGCCTCGTCCGCATCCCCGGCATCGCCTTCGAGGGCTTCGACCACTCGCACGTGGAACGCTCCGCCGAGGCGGTCGCCGAGCTGCTGCGCGGCTGTGGCCTGGACGTCGACATCGTGCGTTCCGGCGGCCAGCCCGCGGTGATCGGCCGTCGGGCCGCCCCGCCCGGTGCGCCCACCGTGCTGCTCTACGCCCACCACGACGTCCAGCCGGTCGGCGACCGGTCGCTGTGGGAGTCCGACCCGTTCGAGCCGGTGGAACGGGACGGCCGGCTCTACGCCCGGGGCGCTGCCGACGACAAGGCCGGCATCATGGCGCACGTCGCGGCGCTGCGCGCGTACGGCGACGCATTGCCGGTCGGCGTGGTCCTCTTCATCGAGGGCGAGGAGGAGTACGGCTCCGACTCGCTGGAGCAGCTGCTGGTCGAGCACCGCGACGAGATCGCCTCGGACGTCATCGTGATCGCCGACTCGGGCAACTGGGACATCGGCGTACCGGCGCTGACCACCTCGCTGCGCGGCATCGTCAACTGCTTCGTCGAGGTGCGCACGCTGGACCACGCGGTGCACAGCGGCATGTACGGCGGTTCCGTTCCCGACGCGCTGACCGCGCTGGTCCGGCTGCTGGCGACCCTGCACGACGACGCCGGTGACGTGGCCGTGGCCGGGCTGGTGGGCCGCGAGGGCGCCACCGTCGACTACCCGGAGGAGCGGGTCCGGGCCGAGGCGGGGCTGGCCGAGGGCGTGCAGTTCATCGGCACCGGCCGGATCACCGACCGGCTCTGGACCAAGCCCGCGCTGGCGATCCTCGGCATCGACGCGCCGTCCACCGGCGAGGCGCCGAACGCCCTGGTCCCGGCCACGAAGGCGAAGCTCAGCATTCGCCTCGCCCCGGGCGACGACCCCAAGCGGGCGTACGCGGCGGTGCGCGCGCACCTGGAGCAGCACGCGCCGTGGGGCGCCCAGGTGACGGTGAGCTTCGAGCACGACGGCGACCCGTGCGTGATCGACGCGTCCGGGCCGATGTTCGATGCCGCCCGTTCGGCCTTCCGGGCCGCCTGGGACGGCACCGACCCGGTGGACATCGGCGTCGGCGGCTCGATCCCGTTCATCGCCACCTTCCAGGAGATGTTCCCGAAGGCGGCGATTCTGGTGACCGGCGTGGAGGACCCGCACGCCCGGGCACACGGCCCGAACGAGAGTCTGCACCTGGGGGAGTTCGCCCGGGTCTGCCTCGCCGAGGCGTTGCTGCTCGGCAAGGTGGCGGCGGCGGGCACCAACGGGAGTTAGGTGTCAGAACGGCAACTTCGGGCCTGATCTGGGAGTTTGCGGCGTGTCGGACGACCGGTTGTTATAGCCTTTCGAACATGAGTACGAACGAGGTGATGGCCCGGTTGGGGGCCGCTGTCAGCGCGCTGGGGGACGTCGACGTCTCCGCGTGGTCCGAGGACACGCTCAACGAACAGCTCGGTGAGCTCTCCGCCGCACTGGTCGCCCTCGACTCGGTGCTCGCCCGGGTCGCGGGCGAGGTCCGCGCCCGAGGGCTGCGCATCGAGGAGCCCGTCTCCGCCTGATCCGTCGTCCGCGTGAGCGGGCGGCACCCTGCCGACACCGCCCGGGCACGGCAATGCCCGGGCGGTGTCGCAGGTGACTGGCAGGATGAGCTGCGTGCGGTTCCTCGACCTGGCAGCCACCTCCGCCGCCGTCGGCGCCACCAGCGGCCGACGGGCCAAGGTGGATCTGCTCGCTGATGCGCTGCGCCGGCTCGACCCGGGCGAGGTGGAGCCCGGTGCCGGCTATCTCGCCGGTGAGCTGCGCCAACGGCAGACCGGGGTTGGCTATGCGAGCCTGCGTGACCTGCCGCCGCCGGCCGCCGAGCCGACATTGACCGTGGTCGCCGTCGACGCGGCCATCGCGCAGATCGCCGCGGTGCATGGCGCGGGCTCGCAGGCCCGACGTCGGGCGTTGCTCGGCGCCCTCTACGCGGCGGCGACGGCCGACGAGCAGCGTCTCCTCACGGCCCTCTTCAGCGGCGAGCTGCGCCAGGGTGCCCAGGCCGGGCTCCTGGCCGACGCGGTGGCGCGGGCCGCCGACGTGCCCGTGGCGGCGGTCCGACGGGCCCTGCTGCTCGCCGGTGACCTGCGGGCCGTGGCGGTGGCCGCGTTGGCCGGAGGAGCCGCCGAGCTGGCCGGTTTCGGTCTGCAGGTCGGCCGGCCGCTGGCGCCGATGCTCGCGCAGAGCGCCCCCTCGGTCGACGAGGCACTCGCCGCGACCGGCACGCCGGCGGTGGTCGACGTGAAGCTCGACGGCATCCGCATCCAGGTGCACCGCTCCGGCGCCGACATCGCCGTCTTCACCCGCAGCCTCGACGAGATCACCGCCCGGGTGCCCGAGGTGGTCGCCGCGGTCCGTGCCCTGCCCGGCCGGGAGTTGGTGCTCGACGGCGAGGCGATCGGCCTGGACGAGACCGGCCGGCCGCTGCCGTTCCAGCAGACCTCCAGCCGGGCAGCCCGGCGCACCACCCCCAGCACCACCGGGCGCACACCGGTCGCCCCGGCGGTGCTCGCGGCAGCCGCCAGCACCGGCGCGACCGTGCTCACTCCGTACTTCTTCGATTTGCTGCATCTCGACGGCGACGATCTGATCGATCTGCCCGGCCGGGAGCGGTGGGCCGCCCTCGCCGGTGCGGTGGACGCGTCGCTGCTGGTCGGGCGCATGGAGGTCGACGGCCCGGAGCAGGCTGCCGCCGCGTTCGCCGCCGCGCTCGACGCCGGCCAGGAGGGCGTGGTGGTCAAGGCACCGGACGCCCCCTACGACGCCGGCCGACGCGGCGCCGCCTGGGTCAAGGTCAAGCCCCGGCACACCCTCGACCTGGTGGTGCTCGCCGTCGAGTGGGGCAGTGGCCGACGGCAGGGCTGGCTGTCCAACCTGCATCTCGGCGCCCGCGACCCGCACACCGGTGGCTTCGTGATGCTCGGCAAGACGTTCAAGGGGCTCACCGACGAGTTGCTGCGCTGGCAGACCGAGCGGTTCCTCGACCTCGCGGTGGAGCGCGGCGACTGGGTGGTCCGGGTCCGCCCCGAGCAGGTGGTGGAGATCGCCTTCGACGGGGTGCAGACAAGCTCCCGCTATCCCGGGGGGATGGCGCTGCGGTTCGCCCGGGTGGTGCGGTATCGCGACGACAAGTCCGCCGCCGAGGCGGACACCATCGACGCGGTCCGTGCCATCCACGCCGGCCGCCCCACCGGCTGACCGGGCGCGGCGGCCCGGGTCACCTGCTGGACAACGACCGTGCGTAGTTGACCTGGTTGTTGAGGTGCTGGACCTGGCCCTGGTCGCTGACCGGGATCCGGGCCACGTACTGCTGCGCACCGTTGGTGACCGTCACCTGGACGGTGCCGTGGTGCCGGGTCTCCTTGACCAGCAGGAAGAGCAGGCTGAAGAAGGCCAGGCAGAAGAAGCCGACGATGGCACAGACCATCGCCCAGGTGGCGATCTTCTCCTCGCGCTGCCAGTAGTCAGCCACGTGCCAGGTGGCACCTGCCAGCGGCAGCACCCCGGTCGGCGTACGGATCACTGGCGGGCTCACCGTGATCTCGGCGATCTGCACCGCGACCACCTCCGGTCCGGCGGCGAACCCGGCGGCGGCCGGGTGCTGCACCACCGGGGGGTACGGCCCGACGGCCGGCCACGCGCCCGGGGCGTGACCGGGCGGTCCGGAGAACTGAGCCGGAGGCCCGGAGAACGGGGCCGGCGGTCCGGAGAACGGGGCCGGAGGCCCGGAGGGCTGCACGGGTGCCGGCGCGGCGGGAAACTGCGCGGTCGGCGTCATGGGTGCGGCCGTCGGTGTACCGAAGACCGCGGCGGCCGGGTGCGCGGTGGCTGGCGGGGTGGGCGGCAGCGGCGCGGTCGGCGGCTCGGCGGCCCACGGGTCGGTCGGCGGGTACGCCTGGGTCGCCGGACCCGACTCGGGCAGCGGTGCCGTGGGATTCACGGTCATCGGACCCCCCAACGCGTGATGATCACCCGGCGGAGACTACCGGCTGCCGGGGTGTCCCGTGTTCCCCCGAGTGTCCGATTGCGACCCCCGCGCGGTCACCCGGTCAGGCGGACGCGATCGGCGTCGGCTCGGCCGCCCGGTCCAGCGGACCCTTGGTGGTGCCGATGCCTGCGGCGCGGCGGGCCTCCCGGCGGGCCACCCAGCCGTAGCCGAACAGGGACATCACCGCGAAGAGCCACCACTGCACGACGTAACCGAAGTTCTGCCAGTTGTTGGCGTGCCCGACCGGCACCGCCCTGAACGCCGGGTCGGCCGCCGGGGTCTGCTCGTCCAGCAGCAGGTAGGCGCCGTAGACCGGGTAGGGCAGTTCGCCGGCCAGCCGCGACACCCCGATCCGCCGGATCTCCAGCCGCCCGTCGCGCCGCGCCACCGCGCCGGCGCCGCTCTCGGTCTCGTGCACCCGGCCGACCACCGTCACGTCGCCGGTCGGCACGGCGGGCAGCTGCGGCTGGGCGGTCGCCCCACCCGGCGCCGGCGGAATCCAGCCCTGGTCCACCAGCAGCGCCGTGCCGTCGGCGAGCACCAGGGGGGTGAGCACCTCGAAGCCGACCCGGCTGTCCACCGTTCGGCCACGGACCAGCACCGTGTTCGTCGGGTCGTACCGGCCGGTGGCGGTGACCCGCGTCCAGACCTTGTCCTTGGCGGGGGCCGGGCCGACCGTTCCGGGGCCGCCGGCGGGGGCCCGCAGCGCGTTGGCCAATGGCGCCGGGGCCATCCGCTGGCCCGCGTCGATCCGCTCGTTGACCTCGGTACGCCCCCGGTAGCGGTCCAGCTGCCAGTTGCCGAGGAACACCATGACGGCGGCGGCAACCAGGGTCAGCGCGAGAGCGCCCAGCCAACGTGGGCTCAGCAGGAACCGGTACACGGCACCGAGGCTACTCGTATGACCGGCGCCACTGACCTGGACCGGGCCGGATCCGCGCCGGGAGCGGGCCACCGGCCCCGGTTGGCGGTGCTCGCGTCTTCAGCCGGACGGGTATCGTCACGCCGACGGATCGGCCCCGGTCGTCCCGTCGCGTACCCGCCGCCGCTCGCGAGGAGTCGATGATGACCGTCGTGCCGCGCCTGGTGCTCAGCGCGCCGTCCTCCGGGCACGGAAAGAACGCGCTGGCGATCGGGCTGCTCGCCGCACTGGCCGAGCGGGGGGTCGACGTCGCCGGGTTCAAGCTCGGGCCGGACCACGTCGACGCCGCCTACCTCGGCCTCGCCGCCGGTCGACCGGGTCGGGTGATCGATCCCCGGCTGGTCGGCGTCGACCGGCTGGCCCCGCTGGTGGCGCACGGCGCCGCCGGTGCCGGGCTCGCCGTCGTGCAGGGCAGCATGGGGCTGTACGACTCGGTCGGCGGCCGCCCGGAGCAGGAGTCCACGGCCGCCGCGGCCGCCGCGCTGCGCAGCCCGGTGGTGCTCGTGGTCGATGTGGCCGCGATGGGTCAGTCGGTGGCGGCCCTGGTGCACGGTTTCCGCTCGTACGACGAGCAGTTGTGGCTCGGCGGGGTGATCCTCAACCGGGTGGCGTCCTCGCGGCACGAGGGCATGCTGCGCGAGGCGTTGGACGACGTGGGCGTGCCGGTCTACGGCGCGCTGCGTCGCCACGATCTGCCGGCGGTGCTGCCGTCGCGGCGGCATGGTGTGGCGCCGGTGGTCGACGGGTCCGCCGACGCCGTCCGCGCGGTCCGCCGGCTGGGCGAGGCCGTCGCCGCCACGGTCGACCTGGAACGGCTGCTCGGGCTGGCCCGCTCCGCCCCGCCGCTGCCGGCCCCGGCCTGGTCTCCCGAGGAGGCCCTGGGTGCGCTCACCGCCCCGGCGGACCGCCCGCTGGTGGCACTGGCGGGTGGGCCGGGCGGCAGTTTCAGCCACCCGGAGACCGCCGAGCTGCTGCGGGCCGCCGGTGCCGAGGTGGTCACCGTCGACCCGTTGCGCGACGAGGCGTTGCCGGTCGGCACCCGCGCGCTGGTCGTCGGCGGTGCGCTCCCCGAGGCGTACGCCGAGCAGTTGTCGGCCAACCGGCGGCTCTGCATCGCGGTGGCCGAGTTGGCGCGTACCGGGCGTCCCGTGGTCGCCGAGGGCACCGGGCTGCTCTGGTTGGCCCGGGAGTTGGACGGGCTGCCGATGTGCGGTGTCCTGGACGCGGTCGGCGTCAGCCGGGACGGCCTGGTGGTGGGTTACCGGGAGGCGACCGCCCAGACCGACAGCGTGGTCGCCGCCCAGGGCACGGTGCTGGTCGGCCACAAGGCGCACCGTGCGGTGCTCACTCCCCGTGCCGGTCAGCGCCCGGCGTGGAACTGGGATGGTGGCGCGCCGGAGGGCTTTGTCTGGCGCAACGTGCACGCCTCGCAGCTCACCCTGCACTGGGCCGGTCATCCGGCGACGGCGGCCCGGTTGGTCGCCGCGGCGGCGGCCGACCCGACGCACGAGGTGGTGCCCGCGCAACCCGGCGAGGTGTCGGTGTGATCGGTCAGGTGGCGGTGCGCCGATTCCCGGCGTTGACCGTCTCCACCCCGCGCACGGAGGTGCGTCGGCTCACCGCGGCGGACGCGGCGGCGGCCGGGGAGATCTTCGCCGACAAGTTGACCCGGCGCTGGCTGCCGCTGCCCGACGACTCGGGCCCGATCGACGGGCACGCCTGGTGCACTGATCTGGCCCGACAGCGGCGGGACAGCGGTGAGGGTGACCACTACGCGGTGCTCCGGCGCGAGGACGACCAGGTGGTGGGCTCGTTGTGGACGCGGCGCACCGACTGGGGCGCCCGTCTCACCGAGATCTCCTATGCGATGGCGTCGCACGCGCGTGGCTTCGGCCTTGCCGCCGAAGCCGTGGACGCGGTGGCCATCGCGCTGATCCTGGAGCACGGCTTCCAACGGGTCGAGCTGCGGGTGGCGCCCGGCAACCTGGCCTCGCGCCGGGTCGCCGAGAAGGCCGGGTTCAGCTACGAGGGTCTGCTGCGTAACGCCGGGTTCGTCGGCGGCGGCCGGGTGGATCTCGAGCTCTGGTCGTTCGTCGCCGCCGACCTGCGCTGACCCGCGCCGGGTCAGCCGACGATGGCCTCCGATGGCGGGGTGAACTGGCGGGTCGGTGTGCCCTTCAGCCCGTCGCGCAGGGTTTCCGCGACCGCGGCGATCGGGATCTGGGACTGCCCGTCACCGACCGCGTTGAACGGGTTGTCCGGGTCGGAGATGAAGCTCGCCGCGGCCAACTCCGGGGTGTAGCCGACGAACCAGGCGGACCGGGTGCTGTCGGTGGTACCGGTCTTGCCGGCCACTGGGCGCCCGACCGTACCCCGGACGCTGTCGGCGGTGGACCAGCCGCCGCAACTGCCGCGCGCCGGGGTGTCCCCGGTTGGGCAGCGGGCCGCGTCGGTGGCCGCACGAGCGGCGTCCGCGCTGACCACCTGCCGGCAGCGTGGCTTGGCCACCTCACGATGGATGCCGCCCGGGGTGGTGTACGTGGTCGGCGTGCCGTCCCGGTTCATGATCGCCTGCACCGGGATCGCCTCGCAGTAGCGGCCGTCGGCCGCGACGGCGGCGTAGGCGTTCGCCATCTCCAGCGGGGTGGCGTCGGAGACGCCCAGGGTGAATGCGCCCCACTTCGACGCTTTCGTGGGCGAGGCATGGTCCCGGTCCACGTCGGTGCGCCAGCGTAGCCCGAGCTGCTCCGCCAGCCGTACCGCCCGCTCCGCGCCGACCTTCTCCTCCAGCCACACGAAGTACGTGTTGACCGACTTGCCGAAGCCGGACCACATGGTCTGCTGGCCGGTCATCGCGCCGCTGGCGTTGGAGGGCGCCCAACCGTCGTAGACGGCCGACTGGTAGCGGTACGGGGCGTTGAACGTCGTCGAGAGTGTCATCCCCGAGTCGAGCGCGGCCAGCATCGGGAACATCTTGAACGTCGACCCGGCCTGGTAGCCCGCCAGGTCACCGCCGCCGAGCAGCGGCGCCACCGTGTTCGGGTAGTTGGCCTTCACCTTCGGCCCGGCCTCGGGGTTGGAGCTCTGCGGGTTCTCGTTCAGGTCCAGCGAGTACGTCCGGTTCACCGCCATCGCCTTCACCCGCCCGGTGCCCGGCTCGGAGACCACGATCCCGTTGGCGAACGGGCTGCCGGTTGCCTCCTTGGCGCCGACGTTCTTCTCCGCCGCCTCCTGGATTTTCGGATCGATGCTGAGCACGATCCGGTAGCCGCCGCGGCGCAGCTTGTCCATCCTTTCCAGCCGGTTCGCCCCGAACGCGGGTTGCGCACTCCACCAGTTCTTCAGGTAGTCGCAGGCGAAGCCCCAGCTGTTGTACTTCTCCGCCACCGCGGCGCAGTCGTGCGGCGGGGTCGTCAGCTTCAGCCGGATCGGCTCGGACTTGGCGGCGGCGGCCGAGTCGGGGGAGAGGTAGCCGAGCTGGTTCATCCGGTCCAGCACGTAGTTGCGCCGCGCGGTGGCCTCCTTCTGGTCGGAGTCGGCCGGGTCGTACTCGGACGGGGACTTGACCAGCCCGGCGAGGGTGGCGGCCTCGACCGGGGTGAGGTCCTTCGGGGTCTTGGAGAAGAAGATCTCGCTGGCCGCGTAGATGCCGTACGCCCGGTGCCCGAAGTACGCCGAGTTCAGGTAGCGCTCCATGATCTGTTCCTTGCTTATCTCCTTCTCCAGGTCCAGCGCCATCCGCATTTCCTTGACCTTGCGCAGGCTGGTCTGCTGGGTCGCTTCCTGGACCTCCTTGGGCGTGGTCGCGCTGTCCCGCAGGGCCATCCGGACGTACTGCATGGTCAGCGTGGAGGCGCCCTGGGAGCCGCCGGAGCGGGCGTTGGACACGAAGGCGCGGGCCACGCCCTTCGGGTCGACGCCGTGGTGCTGGTAGAAGCGGGAGTCCTCGGCCGCGACGATCGCCTGCTGGATGTTCGGCGACATGTCCGACAGCTTGGTGTACTGCCGGTACTCCTCGTAGAACATGGTCAGCACGGTCTTGCCGTCCGGGGCGTAGAGGTACGAGGTCTCGGCGGGCAGGGCGGTGGTCAGCACCCTGGTCTTCTGCTCCACGGCGTGCGCGGTGGCCTTCGCGCCAAGCCCGGTGAGGGCGACCAGTGGGTACGCGGCGGCGGCGATCACGATTCCGGCGATCAGTCCGGCGCGGAGAAGAGGGACGAGTCGACCAGCGGTAGCAAGGGGTCGTTTGCTCACGTAGCCAAGTTATGACATTTCCGATTCGTACATGAGAACAACTCTTAAACCGACGGGTGGTGACGTGGCTTACGCCGCGATCGACTGTCCCGCCGGTCACCTTCCCGGCAGGATCGCGGACATGTGTGATCAGTCGAGCGGGGTGGCACCGGTGGCCGGGGTCGAGCCGACGGCTGCCCCCGAGCCAGACCTGACGCACCACGGTGACGTGGAGGTCGGCGACGGCCTGATCGACCTCGCCGTCAACGTCCGTCGGGCGCGGCCTCCCGCCTGGTTGGCCGGCCCGATCGCAGAGACCCTCACCGATCTGGCCCACTATCCGGACCCGGCGCCGGCCCGGGCCGCGGTCGCCGCCCGACACCGCCGTCACCCGAACGAGGTGCTGCTCACTGCCGGCGCCGCCGAGGGTTTCGTGCTGATCGCCCAGGCGCTACGGGGCATTCGCCGGCCGGTCGTGGTGCACCCCCAGTTCACCGAGCCGGAGGCGGCTCTGCGGGCCGCCGGACACTCGGTGGAGCGGGTGCTGCTGGACCCCGCCGACGACTTCCGACTCGACCCGTCCCGGGTGCCTGTCGACGCCGACCTGGTGATGATCGGCAACCCGACGAACCCGACCTCGGTGCTGCACCAGGCGCAGACGGTGGCCGCGCTGGCCCGCCCCGGCCGGGTGCTGGTGGTCGACGAGGCGTTCGCCGACACCACCATCGCCCCCGGGCACCCCGGCGAACCGGAGTCGCTGGCCGAGCGGCGCGACCTACCCGGTCTGCTCGTGGTGCGCAGCCTCACCAAGACGTGGGGCCTGGCCGGCCTACGGATCGGCTACCTGCTCGGCCCCCCGGAGCTGCTGTCCCGGCTGGCCGCCGTCCAGCCGCTCTGGGCCGTCTCCACGCCCGCGCTGGCCGCCGCGTCGGCCTGCGCCACCACCGTCGCGGTCCAGGCCGAACGCGCGATCGCCGCCGACCTCGCCGCCGACCGCGACTACCTGGTCGCCCGCCTCGCCGACCTGCCCGGTGTACGCGTCGTCGGCCGCCCCGCCAGCGCATTCGTCCTGCTGCACCTGCCGGGCGCGACCCCGATCCGGGCCGCCCTGCGCGAGCGGGGCTGGGCGGTGCGCCGGGGCGACACGTTTCCCGGCCTCGGCGCGGACTGGCTGCGCGTGGCGGTGCGCGACCGTAACACCACCGACGCGTTCATCGAGGTGCTGCGCGAGACCATGGAGGCATGATGCTGGAGACCACGATCGCGGCGATCCGACCGGCGGACGAAGCGGCCATGGCCGCCGCCCGGGAGTTGCACGGCCGGCTGACCAAGCCGGCGGGCTCGCTGGGCGCGCTGGAGGAGCTTTCGGTACGCCTCGCGGGCCTGGCCGGGGTGTGCCCGCCACCGCTGCCCGAGCCGGCCGCGGTGGCGATCTTCGCCGGTGACCACGGGGTGCACGCCCAGGGGGTGAGCCCGTGGCCGCAGGAGGTCACCGGGCAGATGATCGGCAACTTCCTGGCCGGCGGGGCGGTGGTCAACGCGTTCGCCCGGCAGGCCGGCGCCTCGGTCACCGTGGTCGACGTCGGTGTGGCCAACCCCCTGCCCGCTCAGCCCGCCGCCGAGGCGGTCGTCCTCGACCCGTCCGCGCCCCGACTGGTCGTCGCGTCCGTCCGCCGGGGCACCCGCGACCTCGCGGTGACCGCCGCACTCACCCGGGACGAGGCGCTGGCGGCGGTGCAGACGGGGATCCGGATCGCCGACGAGCTGATCGACGCCGGGGCCGGCATCCTGCTCACCGGTGACATGGGCATCGGCAACACCACCCCGGCCGCGACGCTGATCGCCGCGTTCACCGGTGCCGACCCGCTCGACGCCACCGGCCGGGGCACCGGGGTCGACGACCCGACGTACGCCCGCAAGGTGGGGGTGGTGCGGGCCGCGCTGGCCCGACACGCGCCCGACCCGGTCGACCCGCTGGGTGTCCTGGCCGCCGTCGGTGGCCTGGAGCATGCCGCCCTGGCCGGGCTGATCCTGGGTGCCGCCGCCCGCCGCACGCCCGTGCTGCTGGACGGCGTGATCGCGGTCTCGGCCGCGCTCGCCGCCGCCGCGTTCGCCCCGGACGCGGTTTGCGCCATGGTCGCCGGCCACCGTTCGTCCGAGCCGGGCGCGACGGTGGCACTGCGGCACCTCGGCCTCGACCCGCTGATCGACCTGGGGCTGCGCCTCGGCGAGGGCACCGGTGCCCTGCTGGCGTTGCCCGTGGTCACCGGCGCGGTCCGGGTGCTGCACGAGGTTGCCACCTTCGACTCCGCCGGTGTGGCCGAGAAGTGACCACGCGCAGCGAGCGAGCCGCCCGGCTCGGTGGTGCGGCGTGACCACCAATCCGTACCCCCTCGGTTTGCGGCTCGACGGGCGGCGGGTGGTCGTGGTGGGCGGTGGTGCGGTCGCCACCCGGCGCGTGCCCGCGTTGCTGGACGCCGGTGCGGACGTCCTGCTGGTGGCACCGGAGCTGACCCCGGCGCTGCGCGCCCGCGCCGACGCCGGCCGACTGCGCTGGGTGCCGCGTCGGTTCGCGCCCGAGGATCTGGACGGGGCGTGGCTGGTCCAGGTGGCGATCGACGACCCGGCCGCAGCGGAGTCGGTCAGCGTCGCCGCAGCCGAACGGCGGATCTTCTGCGTCCGGGCCGACGACCGGACGGCCGCCACGGCCTGGACCCCGGCGGTGACCCGCCATGGCCCGGTCACCGTGGCGGTGCTCGGCGGCGGCGACCCCCGCCGTGCGATGAGCGTCCGCGACGCGATCCGCGACCTCCTCGCCGCGCGGGAGGGCCCTCTGCTGGGCGGCCCCGTCGTTGACACCGCTGGTGGGCGGGTGGCGCTGGTCGGGGCGGGGCCGGGTGACCCGGAACTGATCACCGTGAAGGGCTGGCGCCTGCTCACCGAGGCCGACGTGGTCGTCGCCGACCGCCTGGTGCCCGGGCTGCTCCTCGACGAGTTACGTCCCGACGTCGAGCTGGTGGACGCCTCGAAGATCCCCTACGGCCCGTCCCGGGCCCAGGACGAGATCAACCAGATCCTGGTCGACCGTGCCCAGGCTGGCGCTTTCGTGGTCCGGTTGAAGGGCGGCGATCCGTACGTCTTCGGCCGTGGCGGCGAGGAACTGCTGGCCTGCGCGGCTGCCGGTGTGCCGGTGACCGTGGTCCCCGGGGTGACCAGCTCGATCGCCGCCCCCGCAGCGGCCGGTATCCCGGTCACCCACCGGTCGGTGGCGCACGAGTTCACCGTGGTCTCCGGGCATCTGGCACCCGACTCGCCAGCCTCCCTGGTGCGCTGGGAGGCCCTCGCGGGCCTGCGCGGCACCCTGGTGATCCTCATGGGGCTGAAGAACCTCGCCGCCATCACGGCCACCCTCATGGCGCATGGCCGGCCGCCGGAGACGCCAGCCGCCGTCGTCCAGGAGGCCACGACGGGCGCCCAGCGGGTGCTGCGATCGACGCTCGGCGCGGTGGCCGACGACGTACTCACGGCCGACGTGCGGCCGCCCGCCGTCGTCGTGGTGGGAGACGTGGTGGGCGCGCTCGACGGCTGAGGACCCGGCGTGCGGGCCAGCGCGGCCCTGGGTGGCGCCGCCGGCACGAGGATCGGATGGTCCCCCGGCGCGCTTTGCTCTGCTTCACCCCACGCAACACGACGAACATGTTTGTGTTGCGTGGAGTGAAGCAGAGCAAAGCGGAGGGCGAGGGTGGTGGCGGTGGCGCTCGGGTGACCGGTATCAGCCGGTGCGGCCACCGACTGACGGGGCTGGATCGACTGACGGGGCCGGAGCGCAAGCGCTCCGGCCCCGTCGTCGTACGAGCGGTCGACTACTGCTTGAGCATGTTGTCCAGCAGCAGGGCGCAGCGGATCAGACCGAGGTGGCTGTAGGCCTGCGGGTGGTTGCCCAGGCCGCGCTCGGCGAGCGGGTCGTACTGCTCGGGGAGCAGCCCGGTCGGGCCGGCGGTGAGCACCATCTGCGCGAACAGTTCCTCGGCGTCGGTGCGGCGGCCGGTGCGCAGGTACGCCTCGATCAGCCACGCCGTGCAGATGTGGAAACCGCCCTCACGGCCGGGCAGGCCGTCGTCCCAGTGGTACCGGTAGACGACCGGGCCGCTGCGCAGGTCCGCTTCGATGCGAAGGACGGTGGACAGGAAGCGCGGGTCGTCACCCGGGAGCAGGCCGGAGAGCCCGATCCAGAGCGACGAGGCGTCCATGTCCTCGTCGCCGTACGCGACGCTGTACGCCTCGACGTCTTCGTGCCAGCCGTGCTCCAGCACGTTGGCGCCGATCCGGTCGCGCAGGTCCTTCCACTCGGGCCGGTCCTCGCCGCCGTGCTCGCGCATCACGTGCAGCGCCCGGTCGACGGTCATCCAGCACATCACCTTGGAGAAGACGTGGTGCCGAGGTGGCAGCCGGGCCTCCCAGATGCCGTGGTCGGGCTCGTGCCAGCGCCGCCGGACCGCCTCGACCATGTTGTCCAGGACCCGCCACTCGTCGTCGCGGACGGAGCCGCGAGCGTCGGCGACGGCCGCGATCAGGTCGGCGATCGGGCCGAAGACGTCCAACTGCAGCTGGTGGTTGGCGAGGTTGCCGACGCGGACCGGCCGGGAGCCGGCGTACCCGGGCAGCGTGTCGATGACCGCCTCGGCGCCCAGCTCGTAGCCGTCGATCGTGTAGAGCGGGTGCAGTCGCTCCGGGTGGCCGCCGGTGCGCTCGATGCAGCCGTCCACCCAGCGCAGCAGCGCCTCGGCCTCCTCGATGGAGCCGAGGTCGACCAGCGAGCGGGCGGTCAGCGCCGCGTCGCGCAGCCAGCAGTAGCGGTAGTCCCAGTTGCGGACGCCGCCCAGCTCCTCGGGGAGCGAGGTGGTCGCCGCGGCCAGGATCGAGCCGGTGGCCTCGTGACAGAGCCCGCGCAGGGTGAGCGCACTGCGGGCGACCAGGTCACGGGCGGTGGACGGCAGCCGTAGCGAGGCCACCCAGTCCTTCCACGGCTGCTCGGCGGCGGCCTGCCGCTCGTGGATCGGCACCCGGTGGTGCTCCAGGCTGTGCGTGCCGAAGCGCAGCTCCAGCACGACCTGCCCGCCGGCGGCGGAGAGGTCGACGATCGCCTTGGCGGTCTCGTACCCGCCGTCGTTGCCGACCTCCCACTCCAGACCGGGAGAGTAGAGCGCGATCGGCTCGTTGGAGCCGAGCACCAACAGGCCGTCGCCGAGCGGCTGCAACTGCACGGCGACCTGACCGAACTCGGGCCTCGGCGCGAACTCCACCCGGGCCTTGCCGCTGCCGGTGAGCACCCGGATCAGGGTCGAGTCGCCGGTGACGACGGTCGGGCCTTCCGGGGTGGTCTCCCGGGCCGGCTTGTCCAGCCAGTCGGTGACGGTGAGCCCGGACCACCGGGTCTCCACGGTCATCGTGCCGGAGCGGTAGCGCTGGCCCAGCGGGATGCCGCCGCGTTCCGGGGCGACGCTGAAGTGACCGGCGGGGCTGCCACCGACCAGGTCGGCGAAGATCGCCGCCGAGTCCGGCTTGGGGTGGCAGAGCCAGCTCACCTTTGCCTCGGGGGTGAGCAGAGCGACCGTACGACCGTTGGCCAACATGGAGTGCCGCTCGATCGGCACCGCCCGCTCGCCGAACAACCAGTGCCGTCGGGTCTCCAGCAGTAGCGCCAACGCGCGTGCGGCCTCCAGCGGGTCGGCGACCCGGTAGTCGGCCTGGGTGTCCCCGGGGCCGATCTTGATGCCGAGGTCGGGACCGTGCAGGTGGCCGAACGCGTTCTCGTCGGTGATGTCGTCGCCGATGAACAACACCGCGCTGGACGCGAGCTGGGTGCGCAGTTGGTCGACGGCTGTGCCCTTGTGGGTGGCCACGACGGAAAGCTCGATGACCTCCTTGCCCTGGGTCACCGTGACGCCGTCGAAGGTGGCCGGGCCGTTGCGGACCGCCTCGATGGCCGCGGCGGCCACCTGTGGGTCGACCCCGCGGGTGTGCATCGCGACGCTGGCCGGCTTGCGTTCCAGCCGGATGCCCGGGTGCTCGGCGGCGATCTCGCGCAGCGCGTTTCGGACCTGGGTGCGCACCGCGACCAGCTCGGGGGAGAGCCGCTCGACGAAGCCGATGTCGAACTCGGAGCCGTGGCTGCCGACGAGGTGCACCTCGCTGGGCAGCCGGGAGAGTGCGGCCAGGTCGCGCAGCGCCCGGCCCGAGACCACCGCCACGGTGGTCTGCGGCAGCGCGGCGAGCGCGCGGACCGCCGCCACCGACTCGGGCAGCGGAACGGCCGTGCTCGGGTCCTCCACGATCGGCGCCAGCGTGCCGTCATAGTCACAGGCGATCAGGAGCTGGGGGACCCGGGCGATCCGGCCGATGGCGGAGCGCAGCTCGGGGTCCATCACCCCGGTTGCGTTTGCCGCCCCATTGTTGACGGGCGTGTTCACTCGGCCTCCGCCTCCGAAACTCCGAGCTCGGAGAGGAAAGACTTGGCCCAGTGGCCCACGTCGTGGGTACGCAGGTGACGTTGCATTGTCCGCATCCGGCGGCGTGCCTCGGTTTTCTCCACGTGCACTGCCCGGAGGAGGGCGTCCTTGACCGCGTCCGGGTCGTGCGGGTTACACAAAAAGGCCTGGCGAAGCTCGGTGGCGGCGCCGGCGAATTCACTGAGCACGAGCGCGCCACCCTGGTCGGCGCGCGATGCGACGTACTCCTTTGCCACCAGATTCATTCCGTCTCGCAGCGGGGTCACCATCATCACGTCGGCAGCAACGTACATCGCGGCCAGCTCACTGCGACTGTACGACTGATGCAGGTAATGCACGGCCGGCACGCCGACTCTGCCGAATTCGCCATTAATCCGGCCAACCTCGCGCTCTACCTTGACCCGAAGTGCCTGGTAGTGCTCGACGCGCTCCCGGCTCGGTGTGGCCACCTGCACCATAACCGCGTCGGGAACTGTCAACTTTCCGTCAGCCAACAGTTCGCGGAAGGCCTTGAGTCGCAACTCGATGCCCTTGGTGTAATCCAGCCGGTCCACGCCCAGGATTATCGTCTTCGGGTCGCCCAGCTCGGCGCGGATCTGCTTGGCCCGGGCCTGGATCGCCGGGTCGGCGGCCATCCGCTCCATCTCCTGGGTGTCGATCGAGATGGGGAAGGCGCCCGCCTTCACCTGCCGACCGTCAACCTGGATCATCTGCCCCTCGTAGCGCAGCCCGAGCAGGTGCCGGGCCAGCCGCACGAAATTCTGCGCGGCCAGCCGCTGCTGGAAACCGACCAGGTCGGCGCCGAGCAGGCCGCGCAGCAGTTCGGTGCGGAACGGCATCTGCATGAACAGCTCGATCGGCGGGAACGGGATGTGCAGGAAGAACCCGATCCGTAGGTCCGGGCGCAGCTCACGGAGCATCGCCGGCACCAACTGGAGCTGGTAGTCCTGCACCCAGACCGTCGCGCCCTCGGCCGCGACGTCCGCCGCGGCCTCCGCGAACCGCGCGTTGACGAGGCGGTACGCCTCCCGCCAGCGGCGCTTGTAGGCCGGCGTCTCCACCGCGTCGTGGTAGAGCGGCCAGATGGTCGCGTTGGACTGGCCCTCGTAGTAGCGCTCCAGTTCCTCGGCGCTGAGGGGGACCGGGTGCAGCCGGATCCCCTCCAGGTCGAACGGCTCGGGGGCTGCGCCGGTGCCACCGGCCCAGCCGACCCAGGTCCCCTGGTGTTCGGCGAGCACGGGATGCAGCGCGGTGACCAGCCCGCCGGGGCTGCGTCGCCACTGCCGTCCCTCGGGTGTGCTCACCTCGTCGACCGGCAGACGGTTCGCCACTACGACAAAGGAGCTACGGACGGTCACGATCGGCCACCTCCGGGTGCTGACGGGTCCACCGCGATGAGCGTACTGAGCGTAGCTGCGGCCCCTGGTGCCCCGTGCCGGAGTCTCCTACCCGCCACGTACTCGCCAAATCCTGAAGGTGATCTTGTCGACAACCGCTGATCAGAGGTCGGTGCGCCCGGCCGTCCGGCGCGACCATCCGCGAGAAATGAGCCACATGTTCGGCTCGCCCGCGTACTCCTGGGGCGGGGTGATGTGGGCGAAGCGCGCCGTACCTGTCAGGATTGACGATGGCGTGCGCGCGGCCGGCTCCCGGCCGGCGGCGGCGGGCGGTCCTCGCAGCCCGCGCCGCGCCGCCGATCAGCGACAGCAACCGACGGAGGTAGCCCGCACCGTGGCCCAGTACATCTACGTCCTGGAAAAGGCGCGCAAGGCGCACGGCGACAAGGTCGTGCTCGACAACGTCACGTTGAGCTTCCTGCCGGGGGCCAAGATCGGTGTGCTCGGTCCAAACGGCGCGGGTAAGTCCAGCCTCCTCAAGATCATGGCAGGGCTGGACAAGCCGAGCAACGGCGAGGCCCGGCTCATGCCCGGCTACACCGTCGGCATGCTCGCCCAGGAGCCCCCGCTCAACGAGACCAAGACCGTGCTCGGCAACGTCGAGGAGGCGGTTGCCGAGACCAAGGCCAAGCTGGAGCGGTTCAACAAGATCGCCGAGCAGATGGCGACCGACTACTCCGACGAGCTGATGGAGGAGATGGGCAAGCTCCAGGAGGAGCTGGACCACCTCGACGCCTGGGACGTCGACTCCAAGCTCGAACTGGCCATGGACGCGCTGCGCTGCCCGCCGCCAGACGCCGACGTGACCCAGCTCTCCGGTGGTGAGCGTCGCCGGGTCGCGCTCTGCAAGCTGCTGCTGGAAGCGCCCGACCTGCTGCTGCTCGACGAGCCCACCAACCACCTGGACGCGGAGAGCGTCTCCTGGCTGGAGCAGCACCTCGCCAAGTACGCCGGCACCGTCATGGCGATCACCCACGACCGGTACTTCCTCGACAAGGTGGCCGGCTGGATCCTGGAGCTGGACCGCGGCCGCGCCATCGGCTACGAGGGCAACTACTCGACGTACCTGGAGAAGAAGGCCGCCCGGCTCGCCATCGAGGGGCGCCGCGACGCCAAGATGAAGAAGCGGCTCACCGAGGAACTGGAGTGGGTCCGCTCCAACGCCAAGGCCCGCCAGACCAAGTCCAAGGCCCGCCTGGACCGGTACGACGAGATGGCCACCGAGGCGGAGAAGACCCGCAAGCTCGACTTCGAGGAGATCCAGATCCCGCCGGGCCCGCGCCTGGGCAGCACGGTGATCGAGGCGAACAAGCTCAGCAAGGGCTTCGGCGACCGGCTGTTGATCGACAACCTGTCGTTCTCGCTGCCGCGCAACGGCATCGTCGGCATCATCGGCCCCAACGGCGTCGGCAAGACCACGCTTTTCAAGACCATCGTCGGGCTCGAGGAGCCGACCGACGGCGCCGTCCGGGTCGGCCCCACCGTCTCCCTGTCGTACGTCGACCAGAACCGCGAAGGTCTCAACGGCGACAAGACCGTCTGGGAGGTCGTCTCCGACGGGCTGGACTACCTGATGGTGGGCAAGGTCGAGATGCCGTCGCGGGCGTACATCGCCGCGTTCGGCTTCAAGGGGCCGGACCAGCAGAAGCCGACGAAGGTGCTCTCCGGCGGTGAGCGCAACCGGCTCAACCTGGCGCTGACCCTGAAGATCGGCGGCAACGTCATCCTGCTCGACGAGCCGACGAACGACCTGGACGTGGAGACGCTGTCCAGCCTGGAGAACGCGCTGCTGGAGTTCCCCGGCTGCGCCGTGGTCATCTCGCACGACCGGATGTTCCTGGACCGCGTCGCCACGCACATCCTGGCCTGGGAGGGCGACGACCAGGACCCGGCCAAGTGGTTCTGGTTCGAGGGCAACTTCGAGGCGTACGAGAAGAACAAGATCGACCGCCTCGGCGCGGAGGCTGCCCGGCCGCACCGGGTGACCTACCGCAAGCTGACCCGCGACTGAGCGGCCGAGAAGGTGTCTGACCGGTTCGTCTACCACTGCACGCTGCGCTGGTCCGACCTGGACGCGTACGGCCACGTCAACAACTCGCGCTTCCTCACCCTGTACGAGGAGGCGCGGGTGGCGTTGATGTTCGCCGGGGGTCGGGCCTGGGGGGTGGGCTCGTTCGCCGACGGGGTGGTGATCCGCCGGCACGAGGTCGACTACCTGCGTCCGGTCGACTACGCGCTGGGTCGGGCCACCGCCGAGGCCGCGCCCACCGTCCGGATCGAGCTGTGGGTGGAGGAGATCAAGGCCTCGCGGTTCACCGTCGCCTACGAGCTGTACGACGGCGAGGTGCTGGCCAGCCGTGCCCGCTCGGTGCTGGTGCCGTTCGACCTGACCCGCCAGGTGCCCCGGCGGATCACCGCCGAGGAGCGGGAGTTCCTGCTCACGTACGCACCGCAGGGCGGCGTGGCATGACCCGGCCGGGCACGGCGGAGCCTGGCCGTGCCTCGGCGTCGACGCACGGCGTCACCGGGGTGGCGGACGCGGGTGCCTTCCTGGCCCGGCTGGTGCGGCTGGATCCGGTCGCGCCGGTCCGGCTGCGGCCAGCCGGCGGCCCTGGCCGGGTCGCTCTCTGGGCCCGGCTGCCGTGGCAGGTCCTGGTGGTCCGCACGGTGGCCGCCGGGCCGGCCGACGGCGCCGCCGAGGACGTCACGGTGGCCGCCGCGGAGCTGCTGGCCGAGCTGGAGCGTGGCGGTGCGGCCCTGCCGACGCGTCGGGACGCGCAGTGGCGGTGGCCGCTGCCGCCGGTGCGCAGCCGGCAGGTGGAGGCGCTGCCCGCCGCCGAGCTACGACGGATCGCGGACGCGGCGGCGGGCACCCTGCGTACGGCGAGCGAGCACGGCGTGGCCGGCCGCGCGGTGGGTCAGCGAGCGCTGCGCGACGCGCTGCTCGACCACGTGGCGGTGCTGGTCACCCCGGACGGGCCGCCCGCCCCGCCGGTGGAGGTGTCGCAGCGGCTGGTGCAGGGGTTGGTCCGGATGGGCTTCCTCGGTGCCGCTGACGGCCCGGCCGCCGGCCACCATGAGCCCGCCGTTCAGGTGCGGGTGGCCGGTCGTTGGGTCGGCCTGGTGGGACCATACGGAGCGGCATGGTCGCAGAAGGCCACGGATCTTGCCGTGACACCCTTGGGCCCTCGTCCGAACGGATGACCCCTGCTCATTCTTCTGGGCTGGGGCGGTCGTTGGGGGGATGCTTCAACACGGCTGTCCGGGTACCGTCCATCCTCGGATCCAACGCACCGTAGGCGACTGGATCCGCTGGGGAGTGAGGTGCGCGAGCGATGCCGTGGTGGTCATGGCGCCCCGGTCCCGCCGACGGCGGCGGCGATCCGGAAACCCGAAGCGGGATCACAGTGGAGAGCGCGGTCCGGGTCGGACCGCCCAACCCTCGCCAGCCGGGGGACGACTGCCCGTCCAACGAGCGGCCCGTGCTGACCGAGATGCCGGCCACCATCGAGCCGGTGAGCCTGCGCCGGGTCTGCGACGCACTCGATCTGCTCGACGTGCGCTACCTGGCCGATGGCGACGGCAACCTGCTGGCCATGTGGGAGCGGCACGCCGTGCTGGTCACCCTCGAGGGGCCGGAGGACGAGATCCTGGTGATGCGGGCCCGTCCGCACGCCACGGTGCCGCCGGACTGGGCCGACCGGGCCTACCGGGTGGTCAACGAGTGGAACCACACCCGCCGGTTCTGCAAGGCGTACATCGGCGACCCGACCGAGCGCGGCCAGCTACCGATCTACGCCGAGCTCCAGGTGCCGCTCGGTGCCGGCACACACGACGCGCTGTTGGTCGAGATGCTCGACTGCGGCGCGGCGGTCGCCACCAGCTTCGTGGACTGGCTGCACGACGAGGGCGCGCTGCTCTGACACCGGCCGTGGACCGGGCAGGTCAGGCCGGGTCGTCCTCGACGTTGACCATGAAGTGCGCGGCCCGCTCCAGGTAGTCCCAGAGTGTGTCGGCGATCTCCGGCTCCAGGTCGAGTCGGTCCACGGCGCGGCGCATGTTCCGCAGCCAGGCGTCCCGCTCGGCCGCGCCGATCCGGAAGGGCGCATGCCGCATCCGCAGCCGCGGGTGGCCCCGCTGGGCGGAGTACGTGTTGGGGCCGCCCCAGTACTGCATCAGGAACAGGGTCATCCGGTCCGCGGCCGGGCCCAGGTCCTCTTCCGGGTACATCGGGCGCAGCAGGGGATCGCTGGCAACGCCAACGTAGAACTCGTCCACCAGCTTGCGGAAGGTGGGTTCGCCGCCGACCGCTTCGAAGAGGGTCATCGACGCACCGGGACGGTCGGATTCACCTGCGGGGTTCACCGTTCCATCCTGCCAGGTGCGCTCCGTGCCGGCCCGACCCGCACACCGTGCGTCGGATCACGCCGGGTCGACGCGCCCGGCCCGCTCGTGTCGGCGTCGGCGGAACGGGTCAGGTGACCACGTGCCGGCGGTGGCCGTCGCCGGTACGCGGCTCGGGGGGGCCCGCCGTCGTGCCGCCGCTGGCGGGACCGTCCGGGTTGGGAGGCGGCTCGGCGTTGGCCGCCGAGGCCGCCGCGATCGCGGCGTCCACCGTCTGCCGATCGGGCCAGCGCAGCGTGGCCACCGTCATCAGCACCACACCGGCGGCGCTCCACACCCCGACCACCACCGGGATGGGGAACCGCTCGGCGAGCAACCCGGTGACCAGGACCGCGAAACCCTGAATGACCTGAACCCCGGTCGCCATCACGCCAAAGGCGCGGGCGCGGAAGCCGTTGGGCAGCGCCTGGACGAACAGCCCGTTGGCCATCGGCAGCATGCCGGCGACCGCGAACCCGCAGAGTGCGGCCAGTAGTGCCACCACCAGCGGTGGCGGGTCGAGCAGCGCCGGCACCAGCACCAGTGGGGCGAGCACCGCGAGCGGCCGCATCAGCTTCAGCCGGCGGGCTGGCCCGAACAGCCGGCTCACCAGTAACCCGCCGAGGATGAAGCCGACCGGGTTGGCCACCATGATCACCGCTTGGGCCGCGCCCGCGCTCAGGTCACCCTTGGCATCCTCGTTGGCCCAGGCAGCCGCCAGCCCCTCGGGGACGATCGAGAAGAGCATGGCGCTGAACACCAGCACCGCGATCGCCCGCAACACGGGTGTGCGGTACACGATCGCGAACCCCTGGTGCGTCTCCCGCAGCAGGTGGCTGCGGTGCGCCGGGGTCATCGACGCCGGGCGGTCCCGCACGCCGAGGCGGACCAGCAGCGCCGAGAAGCCGAACGTGGCCGCGTTGAACAGCAACGCGGCCACCGGGTCGATCGAGGCGACGGCGGCGCCGAACACGTACCCGACGACCTGGGCGGCCTGCCCGACGCTGCTGTTCAACGACAGCCCGAGCACCAGCCGGTCACCGGTGAGCAACTGTGGCATCAGCGCCGACTTCGCGGCCTGGCTCGGCGGGTTGGCCAGCGTGGCGGCGAAGATGAGCACCAACACCGCCTGGTAGGGCAGGTTCGGGATGGCGATGAGCAGCATCAACGCCATCCGGATGAGGTCACACGCGACCATCACCCGTCGGTACGGGTACCGCTCCGCGAGTGCGGCGAGCACGGGACCGCCGAGCAGCCACGGCAGGAAACTGACCGCGAAGGCCGCCGCGGAGAGCGCGACGGACTTGGTCTGCTGGTAGACGAGCAGGGTGACGGCGGCCTTCGCGACATAGTCGCCGACCCAGGAGAGAGCGCCGGCCACGAACACGGCCCGGAACTCGTGCTGTGCGAACACCTCGCGGAATGTGGCGGGGCCTTCCGCGGAAGGTCGCTCGTCGGGCACCGTCGCCTCCATGGGCCCCCGGACCGGCCGCTCGTGGCAGCCCGGCCGGAAGCACTCGTCAGATCTACGGATCAGCGAGGATGTGATCACGCTCCGGCGGGAACGCGTGCTCCGAATTCTGCCCGATCGTCTGACAACTAGCTAGGGCGAACGGATCGTTCGTCGCTTCCCCGACTGAACGAACGGACGATACCTGAGGGGCCGGGCGGCTCGCGACCCCTGAATTGGAGGACAGTGTCGCTTGGGTCAGGTGGCCCCGCCCTGACCAGTCTCACCGTCGGGCAACGGCCGGGTCGGCAGCCCGGGATAGATGCGTGCGGCGGCGATCTGGGCGGTGATTCCCGAGTTCTCCAGCGCCTCCGCGAGCCGTCGGCGCAGCTCTCGACCCACCGCGAACTGCCCGTCGGCGGTCGTCTTCACCACCGTGCGGATCACCGCCCCGTCCACCGTCATCTGCTCGACGCCCAGCACCTCCGGCGCCTCCACGATCTCCGGCGACAGCTCCGGGTCCATCGCGATCGAGGCGGCAGCGGTCCGCAGGACGGCGGTGGCCTCCTCGGTACTGCTGAAACCGATCGGCAGGTCCACCACCACGAGGGCCCAGCCCTGGCTCTTGTTGCCCACCCGGATGATCTCGCCGTTGCGGATGTACCAGAGCACTCCGCGACCGTCGCGCACGGTGGTTACCCGTAGCCCGACCGACTCGACCACGCCCATCGCCTCGCCCAGGTCGACGTTGTCGCCCACACCGTACTGGTCCTCTATCAGCATGAAGAGGCCGGCGATCAGGTCCTTGACCAGGCTCTGCGCGCCGAAGCCCAGCGCGACGCCGGCGATGCCCGCGCTCGCCAGCAACGGAGCCAGGTCGAAGCTGAACTCGCGCAGGATCATCAGCAGTGCGATGCCGAAGACGAACGCGGTGGTCAGGCTGCGCAGCACGGAACCGATCGCCTCGGCCCGCTGCCGGCGTCGCTCGGGCACGAACTCGGCGGGGTCGACCGCGGCGGTGGGGATCCGTTCGCGCAGCGGCCGCAGCATCGTCGGCACCGCGCTGTCGGTGGTCGTCCGGACCAGCCGGTCGATCGTCCGGTGCATCGCCCAGCGGGCCAGCATCGCCAGCGCCACGATCAGCAGCACCCGCAGTGGCTTGAGCAGGATCCAGTAGCTGCCCTCCGCGAACCAGGCTGAGTTGGTCAGGCGGTACACGAACTCGCAGGAGGAACTGCCCTGACAGTTCACCGATACGGCGTCGGACAGGGCTAGGGGCGTCACGCTGGCGGCACTCACCCTGTCTTCGTACCGCAAGGAGCCCGAGCGCCCGCCGCCGACCCACCGGCCGGGTGACCTGCCGCCGAGGGCATGGCCCGAACGGGGCGAACCGGCCATCGTGACAGGTGCGGGAAAGAGCTTCATGCCCGACCCCGGATTAGTACGTGCAATCCGGGGTCCGATCAGGGACTATTGGCGCAACGGACGTCGGTGATCGGCCGGCGTCGACCGTGTGGGCCGTCGTGTCCGGCCCCGGTCGACGGCGGTCCGCAGCAGCCGCTGAACCGGGAGGGTGATCGCGATGCCTGACATACGACCCACGGTGGGCTCCGGCGCGTTGGTCCTCAACGCCACCTACGAGCCGCTGTGTGTCGTGTCGGTGCGCCGTGCCGCGATCCTCGTTCTCTCCGCCAAGGCGGTCTGCGTCGCCGATGGTGACGGCATTCTGCACAGTGCCCGGGACGCCCTCCCGGTGCCATCCGTGGTGCGGTTGACCCGCTTCGTCCGGGTGCCCTACCGAACGCACGTCGGGCTGTCCCGGCGGGCGATCTTCGCCCGGGACGGGTGGCGGTGCGCCTACTGCCGGGGGCCGGCCGAGACCATCGACCACGTCTTTCCGCGTAGCCGGGGTGGCCGGCACGCCTGGGAGAACGTGGTCGCCGCGTGCGCCCGGTGCAACCACACCAAGGGTGACAAGACCCCGGCCGAGATGGGGTGGCGGTTGCACGCGATGCCGGCCGCGCCGAAGGGTACCGCCTGGCGGGTGCTCGGGCACCGCGCCCCCGACCCGCGTTGGGCCGACTGGCTGGACCTGCGCGAGCCCGAGGCAGCCGCCTGATTCGTACGACGTCGCCAGGCGCCGTCGCTGGGTGCGCCGGGTTCATCCCTGCTGGTCACCTGCCCGACGCGCGGCGCGCTCGTGGCGGTCGACCGCTCGGCCGTGAGCGATCGCGAGTAGCCGGTCGATCTCGGGCAGCATCTGCGGGCCGGGCATGACGATGCTGCCGAAGCCGTACAACGCGTAGCCCGGGTGCGGCACGAGAGTGTCCAGCCGGGCGAAGTCGAACGCGTCCCGGTGGTCCTCGAACGCCTTGGGCGGGAAGCCGAACAGCCTCTCGAACTCGGCTCGACCCAGGTCCAGGTTGAGGCGGAAGACACCGGGTCGGTCAAGCTGTGAGGCCTCGTCGAAGCCGGGCACGTCGTGCTCGACGATGGTGGCGAACGGCTGGCGGCGGTCCGGGCCGAGGTGGAAGAACCGGTCGCCCCAGGCCCCCTCCGGTGCTCCGTTCTCCTCGCTCGCCACCACCTGCTCGACGCCGGGCAGCGCGAGGATCCGGTCGGCGAGCACAGCCGGGTCGACGCCGGTCGGGATGTGCAGCACCGCGTCGGCGTGTTCGATGGTGGCCTGATTCAGCGGGAAGTAGCGGTAGTCGTGCGCTCTCACTTCGGCCGGGCCGATGTCGGACGCTCGGACGTACCCGGGAAGGCTGGTCTTCTGCTGGAGTCTGCCTTCGTAGGTCGACGCGGCGGGTGCCCCGATGCCCAGCGCGGGGCTTGCGCCGAGGCTGCCGGCAACAACCGCGTACCGGTCACCCAGCAGCGACGCGATGATCGCGCCGGCGCCGGCCCACGACAGATCCGTTCCGTCCATCGTCATCGTGCTCGGGTGGCGCTGGAGGTGCGTGTTGTGCGCGAAGACCAGCGTGGGTCCGCGGTGTGCCTCGGCCGCCCGGATCGCGAGCAGGTTTTCCGCCATCAGCGCGTCCCGGACCCCGGCCAGGCGGGCGAAGCGTTCCTGCTGCGCCAGTGGTGCGGCGGCCGCGGCGTGGTAGCGCAGCAACGCGACCGCTGACGTGGCGTGCACGAACGCCGCCCGCCAGCCCTCGGGCCGCCGGTGTGCCTGTAGGTACAACTCGGTCAGCAGGTCGTCGGCGATCACCCGCAGTCGCTGGGCGTCGGTCGAGCGCCCGACTGACCGGCCCGGTTCCCAGATCGCCGCCGTGTCGCTCCACCGGGCCTGGTCCCCGATCAGGTCGTCGATCTCCGCCGACCGGTCGAGGCCGAGGAAGTGACAGACCCGAGTGAGGTAGCGCCGCGGGCTCGGGGCGCTCTCCATCTCCAGTGGGGCGTCGAAGCCGTGGAACGTCAGGCGCTCCTCGACCGGCCGTCCGGCATTCCACTCGCGCATCCGCAGCAGTAGGTCACGGTTGGCCGGGAGCGCGCCGAACCCGTGGCTGAACCCGTCGGCGAGCGCGCGGTCGAGGGTCACGGCAGCGGCGCCTTGCACGAACTCGTCGGCGACCAGTCCCGCCGCCCGGTCACTTTCCAGTGCGATCGACCGGTAGCCGTGCTCCGTCAGCGACATGAAGGCGTCGTTGCGGATCTGAAGAAAGGCGGACTCACCATGCGTTGGTTCGCCGAACGCGAGCACGGCAGGCGATAGCGCGAGCAGGTCGAGAAAAGGCAGCATTCCATAAACCGTATCGTTGAACCAGCGGTTGAAACTTTCGAGCGATGGAGTGCGGTGACAGCCTCGAAACCCTCAAACCCAAGGGTGCACCGACCAGCCGATCTCGCGCGCCGGCACGGCCTCTCCGCGCAGGCCGTCCGCAACTACGAACGCCAGGGCGTCCTGCCGCCGGCCGAGCGCACCTCCAACGGCTACCGCCGGTTCACCGATCTGCACGCCAAGGCGCTGAGCGCCTACCTCGCGCTGATCGTGGGTCACGGCTATGCGGCCAGCGGCGACATCATGCGCGCGGTCAACCGGGGCGAGATCGACACGGCACTGCGCACGATCGACCAGAGCCATGCTCTGCTCCAGCGCGACCGGGAGACCCTGGACACGGTCGAGACGGCGGTCGCGACTCTCACCGGAACGAAGCCCGCACCACAGAGCCGTAAAGCCGTGCCGATCAGCCTGCTGGCACACCGACTCGGTCTGCGACCCGCGACTCTGCGCAAGTGGGAGTTGGCCGGGATTCTCCAGCCGGAACGCGATCCCGCGACCCGGCACCGCGCCTACTCACCAGACGACGTCCGCGACGCCGAACTCGCCCACCTGCTGCGCCGGGGCGGGTACCGGCTCGACCACATCGCCAACGTGGTGAGCCGAGTGCGCGACGCCGGAGGCGCCGAACCGCTCGCCGCGTCGCTGAGCCAGTGGCGCAAGCGGCTCACCGAGCGCGGTCGAGCCATGCTCACCGGGGCCGCCCGGCTCGCCGAGTACATCGAGGCGGACACCGGACGTCAACCACCACGAGCCTTGATTAACGAGGCGAAGACCACGACATTGTCCGCATAGCCGGTCTCGCCGCCGACCCATTGGCCGCCGCAGGTGATCAGCCGGAGGCTCGGGCGGCTGAAGTCGCCGTACACCTCGTTCACCGGCAGCCCCCCCTTGTCGAACTTCTCCACCGAATTCACCTCGAAGACCGCCACGCTCCGGTCGGTGCGGGTGACCTCGACCTGGTCGCCGGGGCGCAGCTCGCGCAGTTGGTGGAAGACCGCCGGCCCGCTGGTGGTGTCGACGTGACCGACGATCACCGCCGGGCCGTACTGGCCGGGGGTTGGCCCCTGGTCGTACCAGCCGGCCTCCTGGGCGCGGGCCGCGTCCGGCACGGCGATCGTGCCGTCCGGGGCGATGCCCACGTCGTGCACGGGCGCCTGCAGGTCGATCTTTTCAATGGCGAGGCTGGTCGGACGGCTGGCTGACAGCACCGGGAACTTCTTCGGTGGCGGTCGCAGGCCAGCGGTGAGCCGGTCCGGCAACAGGCTCATTCCGGTCACCTGCTCGATGCTGAGCATCGCCACGATCAGCACCATCAGCGCGGCGACGGCCAGCACCGGCAATCCCGGCCCCGTACCGATCAGGCGCCGGGCCAACGGCGATCCGGTCGGTCGGCTCGGTGGCAGCGGGCGGGCGGCCGGATCGGTGGTGGCGACGCTGGCCGACACGGCCTGCCCGGCGACCCGGCGCAGCCGGCCGGAGGCGCGGGCCGCCAGCCGGCCGGAGGCACGCAGCGCCGGCCCGGCCCGGAAGCGGGCGCGGCGGTCCGGCCGCGCACGCGCGGATCTGCGGGTCATGGGTCATCCGGCTCAGGAGCCGGCTCCGGTCCGGCGTCGGCCGCCCACCATTCCGAGCGCGATCACGGTGGCCACCAGCGCTACGCCGCCGAGCACCAGCAGTGAGCCGGTACCGCGACCGCCGGCCATTCCGCCGCCCCCGGTCGCCGGTCCCTTGCTGGGTGAGGCCATGTTCAGCACGGTCAGCGTGGTCGAGGCCGTCTGGCCCTTCTCACAGCGCAGGTCGACCGGGTAGTCACCGGCCTGCTTGTCAGCCGGGATGGTGACCTGCGCGGTCAGGAACCCCTTGTCCGGTTTGAGCATCACGTCCCCGAACGCATCGGAGTGCACGTTGGACCGCCGGTTGTTGTTGTCGTTGTCGCAGCTCGCCCGGATGGTGACCCGGCTACCGGCCTGGGCGCTGTTCGGCGTCACCTCGACGAAGGTGTTCTCACCGGCACGCGCTGGCGCGACCGACATCAGGACGAACGCCCCGACCAGCCCCACCAGTGTCAGTGCGGACGAGAGCGCGCGGTTGATCGTGCGGATACCCTGCATGATTTCCCCCCAACCGGCGACGACCGCCGGAACCCTCCCCTGGGCACGTGCGCTGCTTTCCCGCTGGCGCGGGGGCAAACCCGCAGGCGGGCAGGGTGGGGCGGGTCAGCGCTGGCGCGGGGTGACTCCGGAGGAGGGGAGTGGGGTGATCGGCTGCCAGCTCAGCGGGGAGGAGAGAACCATCGTGCTCGACGGCTGGCCGTACGGGGCAAGCCTGTCGATGACCCCCTCGAAGTCGCCGATCGAGCCGGCGGCCACCTTCAGCATGCTGCACGCGTCCCCGGTGATCCGATGGATCTCCAGGATCTCCGGCCAGCCGGCGACCGCCGGATCGTGCAGGATGCATCGCGCGCCGTAACAGGACATCCGGATCAGCGCGACCACGGTACGGCCTGCTCGGCTCAGGTCGACGTGGGCGTGGTAGCCGGTGATGACCCCGGTCTCCTCCAGCCGGCGAACCCGCTCGGCGACCGCAGGTGGCGACAGGTGCACCCGCCGGGACAACTCGCTGAAGGAGAGCCGCGCGTCGGCCTGCAACTCGCGCAGTAACGCCCAGTCCATGTCGTCCACGCTCAGACCTTACTTTCGTGAACCGACTTCGCCTAGTTGCCTTTGGTTTGCCAGGAGAACGCCGCGAGAGCCGTCAATCCGGCATTCCGCAGGCCGACCCGACCGCGAGATCATGACGTTGACCAGTCCGGGGAGGGAGACCAATGGTGGATCAGACGGAGCGGCGGGCGCCGAACCGCCCCGTCACGGTGCGACCGGTGACCCCACGGCAGCGGGCCGCTCGCGCCGCGCGCAACGGCGGCGAGCCGACGCTGGAGTTCGCCGAACTGGTGCCCTACGACGCGTACGTGCAGGCCAGCGCCCTGCACAGGCTGCAACAGCCACTGAGCAGCGACCCGGGCGAGATGTCCTTCCTGATGGTCAGCCAGATCATGGAGCTGTACTTCGGGCTGACCTGCCACGAGTTGCGGGAGACGCAGCGGTTGATCCGCGCCGACCAGGTGTGGGAGGCGCTGGCCCCGCTGCGCCGCGCCTCGTTGCACCTGGAGGGGCTCAACGCCGCCTGGCAGGGCCTGCGCTGGATGACCCCGGCCGACTTCAACCGGTTCCGCAACCTGCTCGGCGAGGGCTCCGGCTTCCAGTCGGCCATGTACCGGCACCTGGAGTTCCTGCTCGGGCTGCGCGATCCGACGCTGATCCGGCCGTTCCGCCGGCAGACCGAGGTGCACGCCGCGCTGAGCGCCGCGTTGGCCACCCCAAGCCTCTGGGACGACGTGGTCGCGCTGCTCGCCCGGCGCGGCTTCGACCTCCCCGCCGACCTGCTCAACCGGGACGTTGCCGTCGAGCACGACCCGCAGCCGTCGGTCGAGGCGGCCTGGGTCCGGATCTACGCCGACAACGGCCCGGACAACCACCTGCGGATGCTCGGCGAGGCGCTGAGCGGAGTCGCCGAGGAGTTCGGCGACTGGCGGTGGAACCACGTCAAGGCGGTGCAGCGCACAATGGGCGCCAAGGTCGGCAGCGGCGGTTCCGCCGGACTGGCGTGGTTGCAGCGCAGCATGGCCCGGGTGGTCTTCCCGGAGCTGTGGTCGGCCCGCACCGCGATGTGACCGGAGAGCGAGACACCCCTGTGCACACCCCTGAAACCGAACCACCGGCATGTGCGGCCGGCGAAGCTGAGCCACTGGGCTTCGCCGCTGGCGAAGCGCAGGCCCACCGCCGCGACGAGGCCGACCCGGGCCATCGGCACCTGTTCCACGTGCCGCCGGCCGACGGCGGCGACCACCCCGAGTCGGCGTACCTCGCTGGCAACTCGCTCGGCCTGCAACCTCGGGCCACCCGCGACGAACTCCTGGCCGACCTGGACGCCTGGGGGCGACTCGGCGTCGAGGGGCACCTCGATGCGGAGCGCGCCTGGCTGCCGTACCACGAGTTGTTGACCGCGCCGGCCGCACGACTCGTCGGCGCCCGCCCCGCGGAGACCGTGGTGATGAACTCGCTCACGGTCAACCTGCACCTGCTGATGGTGAGTTTCTACCGTCCGGCCGGCGCCCGCACCCGCATCGTCATCGAGGACGCCGCGTTCCCCTCGGACAGTTACGCCGTGCGCAGCCAGGCCCGGTTCCACGGCCTGGACCCGGACGACACCGTGGTCCGGCTGCGCCCGCGCTCCGGCGAGGACGCCCTGCGCACCGAGGACGTGACCGACTATCTGGCCGCCGAGGGTGACCAGGTGGCGCTGGTGCTGCTCGGCGGCGTCAACTACCTCACCGGCGAGCTGCTGGACATCCCGGCGATCACGGCTGCCGGCCGGGCGGCCGGCGCGGTGGTCGGTTGGGACCTGGCGCACGCGGTCGGCAACGTGCCGCTGGCCCTGCACGACTGGGACGTCGACTTCGCCGCCTGGTGCTCCTACAAGTACCTGAACTCCGGGCCGGGCGCGCTGGCGGGCGTCTTCGTGCACGAGCGGCACCTCGGCGACCCCGACCTGCCCCGCTTCGAGGGGTGGTGGAGCACCGCGGCGGCCACCCGGTTCGAGATGACGCCGGTGTCCCGGCCGCCGGCCACCGTGGAGGCGTGGCAGATCTCCAACCCGCCGATCTTCGCGATGGGGCCGGTGCGTACCTCGCTGGAGCTGTTCGACGCGGTCGGCATGCCGGCGCTGCGCGCGCGCAGCCAGCGGCTCACCGGTTGGCTGGAGTCGCTGCTCGACGAGGTCGTCGCCGACCGGCCGCTGCGCGTGGTCACCCCGCGCGACCCGGCCCGGCGGGGCTGCCAACTCTCGGTGCGCATCGGCACCGGCAGCGCCGCCGAGCTGACCAAACGCCTGCGGTACGAACACGGCGTCATCGCCGACGCCCGTGAGCCGGACATCGTCCGGTTCGCCCCGGTGCCGCTCTACTCCACGTACCACGACTGTTGGCGGGCCGCCGCCGCGCTCGCGGCGACGGTGTCCTCGGTGAGCGCGAGGAGTGAGCCGGGGCTGCGAGCCCCGCAGTCGGGACCGAAAGGCGGCACAGCATGACCGCGCGACGCGACGAGATCGCGATCATCGGCGCTGGGCTGGCCGGCTGTCTGGCCGCCTGCTTCCTGGCCCGGCGCGGTTACCCGGTGGCCCTCTACGAGCGCCGGCCCGACCCGCGTACCGGCACGGCCGAGCGTGGTCGCTCCATCAACCTGGCGCTCTCCGAGCGCGGGCTGGACGCGTTGCGCCGGATCGGGCTGGCCGAGCAGGTCATGGCCGACGCGCTGCCGATGCGCGGTCGGATAATCCATCCGGTCGAGGGGGAGCAGCAGTTCCAGTCGTACAGCGCGGCCGGTGACCGGGCGATCAACTCGATCAGCCGGGGTGCGCTGAACAACGCCCTGCTGGACGAGGCCGCCGCGCTGCCCGGGGTGCGGATCGTCTTCGACCACCGGCTGGTCGGGCTCGATCCGACCGACGGCGCCCTGAGCTTCGAGACCCCGCAGGGCCCGGTCGCGGCCAAGGCGTCGGTCGTGCTGGGTGCCGACGGCGCCGGTTCCGCGGTGCGCGGGCAGTTGCTGGCGTACGGGTTGCTGCGCGAGAGCGTGGACCTCCTCGACTACGGCTACAAGGAGCTGACGATCCCGCCGTTGGGCGGCGACTTCGCCCTGGACCCGGACGCGCTGCACATCTGGCCGCGCGGCACCTCGATGATGATCGCGCTGCCGAATCCGGACCGCTCCTTCACCTGCACGCTGTTCTGGCCCAACGAGGGTGCCGGCAGCTTCGCCTCGCTGACCAGCCCGACGGAGATCGAACGGCACTTCGCCGAGCACTACCCCGACGTGATTCCGCTGGCCCCGAACCTGGTCGACGACTACCAGCACAACCCGGTGGGCGTCCTCGGCACGGTCCGCTGCACTCCCTGGCAGGTCAACGGGACCGTCGGCCTGCTCGGCGACGCGGCGCACGCGATCGTGCCGTTCTACGGCCAGGGCGCCAACTGCGCCTTCGAGGACGTCGTCGAGCTGGACCGTTGCCTGGACGAGTGCGCCGACGACTGGGCGGCGGCGCTGCCGCTGTTCCAACGACGTCGGCAGGAGAACGCCGAGGCCATCGCGACGATGGCACTGACCAACTTCGTCGAGATGCGGGACAAGGTCGCCTCCCCGGTCTTCCAGCTCGGTCGGCGGGTGGAGCACGCACTGGAACGTGCCCTGCCCGGTCGGTACGTTTCCCAGTACGAGTTGGTGTCCTTCTCCACCACCCCGTACGCGGAGGTTCGCCGCCGGGTGCGCCGGCAACACCGGGTGCTCGGCGCGGTCGTCGGTGGGGCCGCGCTGCTGCTGATCGGCGCGGCGCTGAGGCGAGGGAGGCGTGCATGACCGGCACCTGGGATCCACGACTGATGACCGGCCATGCGCCGGTCGGCCCGCAGCGGTTGCGCAACTTCGTCGCCGGTGAGTTCGTCGACGGCGGGCCGACGTTCACGAAGGTCAGCCCGGTGACCGGGGAGCCGGTCTTCGAGGTGACCGAGGCGTCGACGTCCACCGTGGACGACGCGGTTGCCGCTGCCCGGGCGGCGATGCGCGGGCCGTGGGGCCGGATGGGCGAGCGGGAACGCGCCGAAGTGCTGCACCGGGTTGCCGACGAGCTGGAGCGCCGCTTCGACGATCTGGTCACCGCCGAGGTCGCCGACACCGGCAAGTCCATCGCCCAGGCCCGCACGCTGGACATCCCGCGTGGCGCGGCGAATTTCCGGGCGTTCGCGGAGATCGTGGCGACCGCGCCCACCGAGTCGTTCACGACGGTCACCCCGACCGGCGGCCGGGCGCTCAACTACGCGCTCCGAAAGCCGGTCGGCGTGGTCGCGGTCATCGTGCCGTGGAACCTGCCGCTGCTGCTGCTCACCTGGAAGGTGGCCCCGGCGCTGGCCTGCGGCAACGCCGTCGTGGTCAAGCCCAGCGAGGAGACGCCCGCCTCGGCGACGCTGCTCGCCGAGGTGATGGCCGCCGCCGGCGTACCGGCCGGGGTGTTCAACCTGGTGCACGGGTTCGGGCCGGACTCGGCCGGTGAGTTCCTCACCCGCCACCCGGGGGTCGACGCGATCACCTTCACCGGCGAGTCGGCCACCGGCGGTGCGATCATGCGGGCCGCCGCCGACGGGGTGAAGGCGGTGAGCTTCGAGCTGGGCGGCAAGAACGCCGGCCTGGTCTTCGCCGACGCCGACCTGGACGCCGCGGTGGCCGGCTCGGTGCGTTCCAGCTTCACCAACGGTGGGCAGGTGTGCCTCTGCACCGAACGTCTCTACGTGCAGCGCCCGGTCTTCGAGGAGTTCACCGCCCGGCTCGCGAAGCGGGCCGGCGAGCTGGCGTACGGCTGGCCGACCGACGAGGCCACCGCCACCATGCCGCTGATCTCCCACCAGCACCGGGCGAAGGTGCTCGGCGCGTACGAGTTGGCCCGCGCCGAGGGCGCCGAGGTGCTCACCGGGGGCGGCGCGCCCACTTTCGGTGACACCCGCGACGGCGGGTCGTACGTGCAGCCGACGGTGCTCACCGGGCTCGGCCCCGACGCCCGGACCAACCGTGCAGAGATCTTCGGCCCGGTGGTGCATGTCGCCCCGTTCGACACCGAGGACGAGGCGTACGCCCTGGCGAACGGCACCGAGTACGGCCTGGCGGCGACCGTGTGGACCCGGGACGTGGGCGTCGCGCACCGGGCCGGGGCACGGCTGGACGCCGGCATCGTCTGGGTCAACACGTGGTTCCTGCGCGACCTGCGCACCCCGTTCGGCGGGGTGAAGGCGTCCGGCATCGGCCGCGAGGGTGGCGTGCACTCGCTGAACTTCTACTCCGAACTCACCAACGTCTGCGTGGACCTGTCGTGAGCGCACCGCAGCGAGGAGTGGGCATGAAAGTTGACATCGAGGCCGCCAACCGGGAGTTGGCTGACGCCCGCAGCACTGGCAAGCCGTGTCCACCACTACGCGGCCGGCTGCTGGCGGAGGGGGACGTCGAGTCCGCGTACCGTGTGCAGCAGCTTCAGGCGCGGGCCTGGCAGGGTCGCGGCGAGCGCCGGGTCGGCGCAAAGATCGGGCTGACCTCCCGGGCGGTGCAGGAGACCTTCGGGGTGTTCCAGCCCGATTTCGGCATGCTGACCGACGCCATGGCGGTCGGTGACGGCGTCGAGGTGGCCATCGACCGGCTGCTTCAGCCGCGGGTCGAGGCGGAGATCGCGTTCGTGCTCGCCAAGGACCTGTCGGACCCGCAGATCACCACGGTCGACCTGATCCGCGCGGTCGACCACCTGCTGCCGGCGATCGAGATCGTCGACTCGCGGATCGCCGCCTGGGACATCTCCATCGTCGACACCGTCGCCGACAACGCCTCCAGTGGGCTCTTCGTGCTCGGCACGTCGCCGCGCCGGCTCGCCGACGTCGACCTGCGGCTCTGCGGAATGGTGCTGGAGCACGCCGGCGAGCCGGTCTCGGTGGGCGCGGGCGCGGCCTGCCTGGGCAACCCGCTGCACGCCCTGCAGTGGCTGGCCGGCACCCTCGCTCGCGCCGGTGACCCGTTGCGTGCCGGGGACGTGGTGCTCTCCGGGGCGCTCGGCCCGATGGTGCCGGTCACGCCGGGCGGCGCGTACGAGGCACGGATCTCCGGGCTCGGCTCGGTGCGCACCTGCTTCTCGCGGGAGGGCCAGTGAACGCGGTCCTGCGAGCCCCACAGTCGGGAACGAAAGGTGGAACAGCATGAGCGTCGGTGTGGCGGTGCTCGGTTCCGGCAACATCGGCACCGACCTGATGATCAAGGTGTTGCGGCTCAGTAGTGAGCTGCGGATGGTGGCGATGGCCGGCATCGACCCGGCCTCCGACGGCCTGGCCCGGGCCCGCCGGCTCGGCGTCGCCACCACCGCCGACGGTGTGGACGGGCTCGTCGCGATGCCCGAGTTCGCCGACGTCGAGCTGGTCTTCGACGCCACCTCGGCCGGCGCGCACCGACACCACGACGAGGTGCTGCGCGCGCACGGCCGCACGGTGGTCGACCTGACCCCGGCCGCCATCGGCCCGTACGTGGTGCCACCGGTCAACCTCGACGAGCACCTGCACGAGCCGAACGTCAACATGGTGACCTGCGGCGGGCAGGCGACCGTGCCGATCGTCGCCGCGGTGCGTCGGATCACCCCGGTGGCGTACGGCGAGATCGTCGCGTCGATCGCGTCCCGCTCGGCCGGGCCGGGCACCCGGGCCAACATCGACGAGTTCACCGAGACCACGGCCCGCGCCATCGAGGTGGTCGGCGGCGCCGAACGGGGCAAGGCGATCATCGTGCTGAACCCGGCGGACCCACCGCTGCTGATGCGCGACACCGTCTACTGCCTCTGCCCGGACGCCGACGCCGACACCGCCGCCATCGCCGCCTCGGTCGCGGACATGGTGGCCACGGTCCAGGAGTACGTCCCCGGCTACCGGCTCAAGCAGGACGTGCAGTTCGACCGGGTCCAGGCGTACCTGCCGACGCTCGGGCGGCAGCTCACCGCGCTGCAGGTGTCGGTCTTCCTGGAGGTCTCCGGTGCCGGGCACTACCTGCCGGCGTACGCCGGCAACCTGGACATCATGACCTCCGCCGCGCTGCGTACCGCCGAGCGGCTGGTCGCCCTGCGTTCTTCGGAGGTGGCCGCGCCATGACGGACCTGTACATCCAGGATGTGACGCTGCGCGACGGCATGCACGCCATCGCCCACCGGTACACCGTCGACCAGGTGCGCACGATCGCCGCCGCGCTGGACGCCGCCGGGGTGGCCGCGATCGAGGTGGCCCACGGCGACGGGCTCGCCGGCTCCAGCGTCAACTACGGCCACGGCGCGGCGAGCGACGCCGAGTGGATCTCGGCAGCCGCCGAGGTGCTGACCTCGGCGAAGCTGACCACCCTGCTGCTGCCCGGCATCGGCACCATCGCCGACCTGAAGGCGGCGAAGGCGCTCGGCGTGACCAGCGTCCGGATCGCCACCCACTGCACGGAGGCCGACATCTCCGCCCAGCACATCTCCTGGGCCCGGGAGAACGGCATGGACGTGGCCGGTTTCCTGATGATGTCGCACATGAATGACCCGGCCGGGCTCGCCGGGCAGGCCAAGCTCATGGAGTCGTACGGGGCGCACTGCGTCTACGTCACCGACTCCGGCGGTCGGCTGCTGATGACCGACGTGGCGCAGCGGGTCGACGCGTACCGGCAGGTCCTCGCTCCGGAGACGCAGATCGGCATCCACGCCCACCACAACCTGTCCCTGGGTGTGGCCAACAGCGTGCTCGCCGTCGAGCACGGCCGGATCCTCGGTGACGGCCCGCTCGGTTCCCCGTCCGGCCGGACCGTCCGCGTCGACGCCTCCCTCGCCGGCATGGGCGCGGGCGCTGGCAACGCACCGCTGGAGGTCTTCGTCGCGGTCGCCGAGCTGCACGGCTGGAAGCACGGCTGCGACGTGTTCGCGCTGATGGACGCCGCCGACGACATCGTCCGCCCATTGCAGGACCGGCCGGTCCAGGTGGACCGGGAGACGCTCTCCCTGGGGTACGCGGGGGTCTACTCCAGCTTCCTGCGGCACGCCGAACGGGCCTCCGCGAAGTACGGGGTGGACGTCCGCTCGATCCTGGTCGAGTTGGGCCGCCGCCGGATGGTCGGCGGCCAGGAGGACATGATCGTGGACGTGGCACTCGATCTGGCGGGCAAGGAGCCGGTGAGTGCGAGGAGTGAGCCGGGTCTGCGAGCCCCGCAGTCGCGAACGAAGGATGACGCAGCATGATCGGCGTGGACACCGCGGGTATCGCGGCAAAGCTGGGCGCGGCCGCCGACTCCGCGAGTGCGATTCCGCAGCTCGCCGCCGAGGTGGGGCTGGACGTGCCGACCGCGTACGGGGTGCAGGCGGCGCTGGTGCAGCGTCGACTCGACCGGGGCGAGCGGCTGGTCGGGCTGAAGATGGGGCTGACCAGCAGGGCGAAGATGGCCCAGGTCGGCGTGGACGAGGTGATCTGGGGGCGGCTCACCGACGCGATGCGGGTGCCCGACGGCGGTGCCGTGGACCCGGCCGCGTACATCCATCCCCGGGTCGAGCCGGAGGTGGCGTTCCTGCTGGACCGGCTGCCCGAGCCTGGCGAGCCGGTCGGCGACTTCGCCAGCGCGGTCCGCGCGGTCGCACCGGCCATCGAGCTGATCGACTCGCGGTACGCCGACTTCCGTTTCTCGCTGCCGGACGTGATCGCCGACAACACGTCGGCCGCCGCGTTCGTCATCGGGCCGTGGTCGCCGGTGCCGGCGGGTCTGGACAACCTGGGCGTGCTGCTGGAGGTCGACGGGCGGGTGGCGCAGGTCGGTTCGACCGCGGCGATCCTCGGCGATCCGCGCCGGGCCCTCGACGAGGGCATCCGGCTGGCGGGCCGGCACGGAGTGCGTCTGCAGTCCGGCTGGGTCTTCCTGGCCGGTGCCGCCACCGCAGCAGTCCCGCTACGTCCGGGCGCCCACGTCCGCGCGGTGGTGCAGAAGCTGGGCACGGCCTCCCTAAAGGCAACGTCATGACCCCCCTAACCCTGGTCGATCATGGAGTTGTGGTGGGGGACGAAAGGTGCGAGACGCACTCTCTCGGGCACCACAAGTCCATGATCGACGCAGTCGTGCGGCTTGGCGGGGGAGTGGGGCGGTGAATGGGGGCGGCCGGGCGCGGGTGGTGACGGGGAAGGCCACGCCTCGCGGGGCTTTTCCGCACGTCAAGGTTGCGGGGAGTTTTGTCTTTGTCTCCGGTACGTCTTCTCGGCGGCCGGACAACTCGTTCGCCGGTGTCGTGGTCGACGAGTTCGGAACGACGAACCTCGACATCCGGGTGCAGACGCGGGCGGTCATCGAGAACGTCCGCGACCTGCTGCGCTCGGTCGGCGCTGACCTCGCCGACCTCGTCCAGGTGACGTCGTACCTGGTCAACATGAATGACTTCGGTGGCTACAACGAGGTGTGGGCGGAGTTCTTCGACGCGTCCGGCCCAACCCGCACGACGGTGGCGGTGCACCAGTTGCCGCACCCGCACCTGCTCATCGAGATCCAGGCCGTGGCCCTTCTTCCCTCCGGAGGTCAGTCGTGAGTGAGATCGCAGAGCCGTTCAGCTTTCCGGGATGGATCGCGGACAACCAGCACCTGTTGAAGCCGCCGGTGGGCAACAAGGAGATGATCCCCGGCGGGGACGACTTCATCGTGATGGTGGTGGGCGGGCCCAACCAGCGCACCGACTTCCACGTGGACCCCTACGAGGAGTTCTTCTACCAGGTCAAGGGCAACATGCACATCAACCTGATGACCCCGGAGGGGCCGCGTACGGTGCACGTGCGCGAGGGTCAGATGTGGATGTTGCCGCGCAACACCCCGCACTCGCCGCAGCGGCCGGAGGCCGGCTCGATCGGCATGGTCGTCGAGCGGGTCCGCGAGGAGGGCACGCTGGAGAAGTTCCAGTGGTACTGCCCGGAGTGCGGCGGCAAGGTGCACGAGGTCGAGTTGCAGGTCCGTGACATCGCCGCCGATCTGCCGCCGGTGTTCCAGGCGTTCTACGCCGACGAGGCGGCGCGCACCTGCGCCAACTGCGGCACCCTGCACCCGGGCAAGGGCTGATGCCCTCAGGTGTGGTCGACGTGCACACGCACGTCGTACCGAAGGGATGGCCGGACCTCGGCGCAGCGTGCGGCGGGTCCGGCTGGCCGTGGCTGCGGGTCGACTCCGAGCGCGCCGCCATGATCATGGTGGGGGACACGGAGTTCCGGCCGATCGGTGCCGAGTGCTGGGACGCGTCGCGTCGACTGGCCGACATGGACGACGACGGCGTGGACGTGCAGGTGGTCTCGCCGACGCCGGTCTTCTTCAGCTACGACCGTCCGGCCGACCAGGCGGTGAAGGTCGCCCGGATCTTCAACGACCTGACCCTGGAGGTCACCGCGGCCGGCGGCGACCGGCTGGTGCCGTTCTGCCAGGTGCCCCTGCAGGACCCGGACGCTGCCTGCGCCGAGTTGGACCGCAGCCTGGCCGCCGGGCACGTGGGCGTGGAGATCGGCAACCACGTCGGCGACCGGGACCTGGACGACGCCGGTGTGGTCACCTTCCTCCAGCACTGCGCCGAGGTGGGTGCGCCGGTCTTCGTCCATCCGTGGGACATGCCGGGTAGCCCCCGGCTGGACCGGTGGATGGCCCGTTGGCTCACCGGGATGCCCGCCGAGACGCATCTGTCGGTGCTGGCGATGATCCTGGGCGGCGTCTTCGACCGGGTGCCGGAGACGCTGCGGATCTGTTTCGCGCACGGCGGTGGCAGCTTCCCGTTCTGGCTCGGCCGTGCCGACAACGCCTGGCACCGCCGGGGTGACCTGGTCCGGGGCGCGTCCGCCGGCCCGCCCAGCAGCTATCTTGACCGCTTCAGCGTCGACTCGGTGGTCTTCGCGCCACCGGCGCTGCGGCTGCTGGTCGACACTCTGGGGGAGGACCGGGTGCTGGTCGGCAGTGACTACCCGTACCCGTTGGGCGAACGCCCAGCCGGCACGGTCGTCCGCGACGCCGATTTCCTCACCGACGACCAGCGCGACAAGCTCCTGTCCGCCAACGCCCTGCGCTTCCTGCACGGCTGACCGCGCGCCCGCCGCGCGGGAGGCGCGCGTCGTGCCGGACGCCCGGTTGGTCCGTTTCCGGTCGTCGGCGCGTGTCGAGTGCGCCGAGGGCTGGCGGCCGGCAGGATGACGGGATGGCCGAGCCGCACGACCTGACCGCGTTGGAGCAGGCCGCCGCTGTCGCCGGCGGCGAGCTGTCCAGCGTCGACCTGGTCGAGCACTGTCTGCGCCGGGTGGCCGCCATCGGCGACACCGTGGGCGCGTTCGTCACGGTCACGCCGGAGCTGGCCCGGCAGGCCGCCCGCGCCGCCGACGCCGTACCGGTCGAGCGGCGCGGCCCGCTGCACGGCGTACCGACGGCGATCAAGGACCTCACGCTCACCGCCGGGATTCGCACCACCTTCGGGTCGGCCGCCTTCGCCGACTTCATCCCGCCGGTCGACGCCGACGTGGTCCGGTTCATCAAGGCCGCCGGGCTGGTCAGCCTGGGCAAGACGACCACCTCCGAGCTGGGCTGCTCGCTCTACTCGGAGGGTCGGGTCGCGCCTCCGGCCCGCAATCCGTGGCAGCTGGCGTACACCGCGGGTGGGTCCAGTGGCGGCGCGGCGGCGGCGGTGGCGGCCGGGTTGGTCCCGGTCGCCCAGGGCTCCGACGGCGGCGGCTCGCTGCGCATCCCGGCGTCGCTCTGCGGCCTGGTCGGCTACAAACCCAGCCGCGGTCTGGTCTCCGGAGGGCCCGTCGGCTCCGGCGCGTTCGGCCTGCCCACCAGCGGCCCGATCGGGCGGACCGTCACCGACGTCGCCGCGCTGCTCGACGTCATGGCCGTGCCGGTCCCCGGCGAGCCCTACCTGCCGCCGCCCACGCCGCCCGGCGGCTACCTGGCCGTCGCGCGCCGGGCCGAGCCTGGCCGGCTGCGGATCGGCCGGTTCACCACGCCGATGCTCGCCGACGAGCCGGTGCACCCCGACTGCGTGGCCGCCGTGGATCGGGCCGCCGCGCTGCTCACCGCGGCCGGCCACGAGGTGGTCGAGGTGCCGCCGCCGCTCGGGCCGGCGGCGTGGCCGCTGTTCGAAATCCTCTGGTACGTGCTGGCACTCGCCCCGGTGCCGCCACAGCGGGAGGCGGAGTTGTTGCCACTGACCCGGCTGCTGCGGGCCCGGGGCGCCGAGATCTCCGCCGGGACCCTGGCCGCCACCCTCGGTGAGCTGCAGGCGCAGGTACGCCTCGGTGCCCGCCGCACCGCCGGTTGCGACCTGCTGCTCTGCCCCACCCTGGCCGCCCCGCAGGCACCTGTCGGCTGGTTCACCGCCGACGGTGACCCAGCGGCGGACTTCGACCGGCAACGCCGCTTCTCGCCCTACTGCGCCATCTTCAACGTCACCGGCGATCCCTCCGTCTCCCTGCCGTTGGGCACCACGAGCGACGGCCTGCCCGTCGGGGTGCTGCTCACGGGCCGGTACGGCGACGACGTGCGGCTCATCGCGACCGCTGCGCAACTGGAGAACTCCAGTGACGGATGGGATCGGCACCCCGCAATCTGGCGGGCCACCGACTCCGCTAACGTGAATGGCGACGGCGTCGGGCGGTCGGCATCATGATCGTCCATCCGACCCGGTTGTTCGAGGTCGTCCTTCTTCCGCCTGGGGGCGTTGGGATTGTCTGTTACCGAGACGTTGCTGGTCTTCGTCGGCATCCCGTTGGCCGCGGTGCTGGTCATCGCCGGTCTGTCGTACGTCGGTAGCCGTGGTGGTGGCACCGGTGGTCGCGGTGGCGCCAAGCGCTACCGGCCGGGCCGGCCCTTCGACTTCACTCCGGTCTGGTTCCTGGGCCGCCCGGAGCAGCTGGCCGACTCGGCCGGCACCGCGCTGACGGCGGGGGCGCAGGCGCCCGCGCTGACCAGCCACAAGCTTGAGCAGGCCAGCGTCGAGGCGCCGGCCGGTGGAACCGGAGGCGCAAGTGACCGTTGGTGAGAAGCAGGCCGGGTCGGAGAATCCGCCCGAGGTGCTGGACGGGCCGTTCTCAACCCGCCAGCTGCTGCGCATCGACGAGGCCCTGCGCCTGGCCGACCAGGGCACCGGCCTGGTCTTCTCGGTCTTCGTCGGCGGTCTCGACGAGCCCATCCGTGACCACGCCCAGCGGCTGCACCGCCAGCTCGCCGACCCCGACAAGTCGGTGCTGATCGCCGTGTCGCCCAACCAGCGTCAGCTGGAGATCGTCACCGGGCGGTACGCCCGCAAGCGCATCCCCGACACGTACGCCAAGCTGGCCGCGCTGTCCATGGTTGGCGCGTTCAGCGGCGGCGACCTGGCCAGCGGCATCATCAACGGCCTCGACCAGCTCGCCAGCCACGCTGGCAAGGGCTGAGCCCTTCCTCGTACGACGAAGCCCGGCCCACTGGAAAGCGGGCCGGGCTTCGGTGTGTCCGGGGTGCCTCAGCGCGGCCAGGCGCTCGGGTCCAGCCTCATCGGCCAGGGCTCGTCCACGGTCACCGCGTCGTCCGGACCAACGGTGCCCAACAGCTCGTAATGGTCGCCCTTGCCGAGTTGGTAGCGATAAATGATCGGGCCGAAGTCGCCCCGTTCCACCCGCCAGTAGTGCGCGATACCCGCTTCGGCGTAGAGCGCCGGCTTGGTGAACCGATCGTGGCGGCGGCTTCCCGTCGACTCGACTTCCAGGACGAGTGCGATGTCTACTGGTTCGGCCCACATCCGTCCGCGCGGTGCCCTTGGGCGCAACACGGTCAGATCCGGAATGAGGTTGCCGCCGGGGACGCGCACTCCGATCTCCCGGATCACCCGCCAGTCTGCGGGGGCCGCCTGGCGCAGCGTCATCCGGATCTCGTCCGCTAGCTCGTGATGCTCGGGACCGGCAGGAGGGGTCACGTGCAAGCTCCCGTCGATGATCTCGTACCGGTTGCCGTCGGCGGGCAGGTCGAACAGGTCCTGCTCGCGCCAGCCCCGCTCTGGTGGGTGCCACTGGTAGGTCGGCTGTGCCATCACGTCCACCTCCTTCCGCAACCATAAAGGCCCGGGCCGGCGCGGGCCCACACCCACGCCGACGCCGGGCCGCGTACTCCCCCGATCAGCTCTGCTGGGCGTCCTTCGCGCGGGCCTTGAGCGCCCGCACCACGCCGTCGCGGCCCTCGGCGACCAGCCGGCGCAGCGGACCGAGATGCCCCTCTCCGGCCAGCCACGCGTCGGTGGCCGCCACCGTGTCGTCGTCCACCAGGTAGGTCGGGTACGCGAGTTGGGCGAACTCCTGCGCCGGCTCGCTGTCCCGGGTCGCCCACACCTGGCCCACCGCCGCGAAGTACCGCTCCCGGTACGGAGTGATCAGCTCCACCTGCGCCGGGTGGGCGAAGCCCTGCAGCAAGGCCCGGTGGCGCCAGTTGGGCAGCGCGTCCGGGCCGGTGAGCAGCGCCCAGACGGCGGCCTTGTTCTCGGCCGTCGGCACCAGCGCGTGCGCGTACGCCGCCTCCCGCTCGCCGCTGGTCGTACGGTCGTTGGCCAGCTCCGCCTCGATCTCCGCGGCACCGGCAGCCCCGTTGGCCACCAGCGCCCCGAGGACCGACCAGCGCAGCCCGGTGTCCACGGTCAGCCCGGCCGGCATGCCGGTGCCGTCCAGCCAGCCGCGCAGCGTCGCCAGATCCTCGTCGGAGCGGGCCGCCGAGGCGTACGCGCGGGCCCAGGCCAGCTGGAACCCGCTGCCGGGCTCAGCAGCGGCGAGCGCGTCACCGGCGGTACGGGCCAGCTCGGCCCAGCCGGTCGGGGCCCAGGCCGGGTCGGCGTAGAGGGTGATCGCGGTGGTCGCCTGCCGCAGGGTCGCGGTGACCAGGTTGATGTCGGTCTCCGCGGGCAGCCCGGTCAGCACCAGCGCCACGTAGTCGCGGGCCGACAGCTCGGCGTCGCGGACCATGTCCCAGGCTGCGGTCCAGCACAGTGCCCGTGCCAGCGACGACTCGAAGCCGCCGATGTGCTGCACCACGGTCGCCATCGAGCGGTCGTCGAGGCGCAGCTTGGTGTAGCTGAGGTCGTCGTCGTTCAGCAGCAGCACGTCGGCCGCCCGGACGCCACGCAGCTCGGCGAGGTCCGTCCGCTCGCCGGTCACGTCCACCTCGTACCGTTCGCGGCGGACCAGCCGCCCGTCGGTCAGGTCGTACAGCCCCACGCCGATCCGGTGGGTCCGCAACGTCGGGTACGCGGCCGGCGCCTCCTGCCGCACCACCACCTGCTCGTACGTGCCGTCCGCGCCGATCGTCACCTCCGGCCGCAGCGTGTTGACCTGCGCGGTCTCCAGCCACTGCGCGGCGAACTTGCGCAGCTCCCGGCCGGACGCGGTCTCCAGTTCGGTGAGCAGGTCGTCGAAGGTGGCGTTGCCCCAGGCGTGCTTGCCGAAGTATGCCCGCAGCCCGGCCACGAACGGCTCCTCGCCCACGTACGCGACGAGCTGCTTGAGCACGCTCGCGCCCTTGGCGTAGGTGATGCCGTCGAAGTTGACTTCGACGGCCTCCATGTCGGGCATCTCCGTGTAGACCGGGTGGGTGGAGGAGAGCTGGTCCTGCCGGTAGCCCCAGTTCTTCCGGATGGACAGGAACGTCGTCCACGCCTCGGTGAACCGGCCGGCGTTGGCGTTGCACCAGTGACTGGCCCACTCGGCGAACGACTCGTTGAGCCAGAGGTCGTTCCACCAGCGCATGGTGACCAGGTCGCCGAACCACATGTGGGCCAGCTCGTGCAGGATCGTGTTGGCCCGCTGCTCGTACTCGAAGTCGGTGACCTGCGAGCGGAACAGGTAGTGCGACTCGGCATGCGTCACGCAGCCGAAGTTCTCCATCGCGCCGGCGTTGAAGTCGGGCACCCAGAGCTGGTCGTACTTCGGCAGCGGGTAGCGCACGCCGAACTTCTCATGGAAGAAGTCGAACCCCTGCTTGGTGATCAGGAACAGGTCGTCCGAGTCGAGGTAGGGCGCCATCGAGGCCCGGGAGAACACGCCCAGGTCGATGCCGTCGTGGGTGTGGCGCACCTCGTGGTACGGCCCGGCGCACATCGCCGTGATGTAGGTGCTCATCCGGGGCGACTCGGTGAAATGCAGCGTCTTGAGCCCCTCACCGGCCGGCTCCTCGCGCTGCACCGGCATGTTGGACACCGCCCGCCAGTGCGCAGGCACCGTGGCGTGCCAGGTGTAGACGCTCTTCAGGTCGGGCTGGTCGAAGCAGGCGTACACCCGCTGCGCGTCGGCCGTCTCGAACTGGCTGTAGAGGTACGTCTCGCCGTCCACGGGGTCGACCGTGCGGTGCAGACCCTGACCGCTGTTGGAGTAACCGAAGTCGGCGTCGACGACCAGGGTGTTGTCGCTGTCCAGCTCGGACAGGATCAGGCCCTTCTCGGCCGACCAGTCGGAGAGGTCGACGGGCGCGCCGTTCAGCGTCGCTGAACGCACCGACTCGGCGGCCAGCTCGATGAACGTGCTCGCTCCCGGCTCGGCGCAGCGGAACCGGACCTCGGTCGTCGACCGGAACGTGCGGCCGTCGGCCGCCAGCACGGCGGTCGACAGGTCCAGACTGATGTCGTACCCCGTAACGGTGAGCAGGCGGGCCCGCTCGGTCGCCTCGACCTGCGTCAGGTTGCGCACTCCCGGCACTGTTCGTCTCCATCCCACATTTCGCCGTACGCCCGGCGGCGCCCGTTCGCCAACCGCTCGTGGCGGCTGGCCCGATTCGAGTCTTCCATGTACGGGCAGCCCGCGGTGGCCGAGGTCACGCTCTCATTCGGGTGCCGGCCGATGCGCTGCGGGGTGAGGATTCTCCTGAGACGCCGGACTGCCGGCGCCACCCGTCGCGAAGGGACCTCACCGTGACCGATCGTGTCACCGCCGACATGTGGTTCGACCCGGCCTGCCCGTGGGCGTGGATCACGTCCCGTTGGCTGCTTGAGGTCGAGCAGGTCCGTGACGTGGACATCCGCTTCCACGTGATGAGCCTGGCCGTGCTCAACGACGGCCGGGACAACCTGCCCGAGGAGTACAAGGACTTCCTGAGCACCGCCTGGGGCCCGGTGCGGGTCTGCATCGCCGCCGAGCAGCGGTACGGCACCGACGCCCTGCGCCCGCTCTACACCGCGCTCGGCACCCGGATCCACCTCGGCAAGGAGGAGCGGGGTCAGGAGCTCTACGTCGCCGCGCTGACCGACGCCGGCCTGGACCCGGCGCTGGCTGCGGCCGCGGACAGCACCGACTACGACGAGGCGCTGCGGGCCAGCCACGAGGCCGGCATGCGCCCGGTCGGGCAGGACGTCGGCACCCCCGTCGTCCACGCGCCCGGCCCGGACGGCAGCCCGGTCGCGTTCTTCGGCCCGGTGATCACCCCCGCCCCGAAGGGGGAGGCCGCCGGCCGGCTCTGGGACGGCGTCCTGCTGGTCGCCGGCACCCCGGGCTTCTACGAGCTCAAGCGCACCCGTGAGCAGGACCCGATCTTCGACTGATCCACGACCACCACGCGCCCCCGTCCGGACTCCGTCGGCTGTCCGAGCGGGGGCGTGTTCGTCGGACGCCGGGTGCGGCTGCGGGTTCGGAGGATGGACATGGCGTCACCGGTGGGCGGGCGGCGTCGTTTCCCTCGGTGTCCGCCGGAGCGACCCGCAGGGCCGCACCCCGCAGTTCGTGGAGGCAATCCCGATGGCCAAGCACCGTGCGTCCGGTGACGATCAGCTGACCCGGCCGGGGGTGATCGAGACTCCCGGCGCGGCCTACTGGTCCGTCGACGACTCCCGCTGGCCGGCGGTCCGCCCGGACCTACCCGCCCACCTGGTGGATCTGCTCGCGCCGCCCATCGTGGTGGGCGTGGCCCGGGTCCCGGTGACCTCCCGGCTCACCCCGCCCGTGTCAGCCGACCCACTCGCGTCGGTCGGTCTGCCCGTGTCAGCCGACCTGCCCGCGTCGGCCGACCTGCCCGCATTGCCAGCTCCGCTGGCGTCGGCCGACCCGCTGACGCCGGACGTCGATTCCGTGCCGGCCGATCTCCCGGCGTCCGCTCCGGCGCTGCTCGTGCCGTCGTCGGCGGCGCCAGCCCAGCCCGCGCCGCCTCCGCCGGCGCCCGCCGCCCCGCGTCCGGTGCCGACGCCGCCGCTGAACCCGCGGCCCGTCCCGTCGCCGCCCCCCGAGCGTCCCGTGCCGGGGCCGCCCACGACACCCCGCCGCAGCGTGACCACCGGGCCGGCCGCGTCCGGCCGGCGGGGCAACAACGGTGGGCCGGCAACCGCGGGCCGGCACCGTCGGGGCACATCCGGCCGCGCTGGCTGACCGCTGCGCCCCCGGCCCCGGTGCTTTCATCTGGTGGACGCCCTGCGGGTCCCCGGTCGGCGGCAACACCGCCGCCGGTAGCGTCAGTGGGCATGACGGTCGTGCATCCGATCTCCCGAGCCTGGGTCACCACTGGCGGCACCGGCGCGCAAAACTACGACGAGTTCGCCGACGACGCGGAAATCACCGCGATCATCGAGACGAACCCGCACAGTGCCCTCGGCATCGAAATGCCGCACCGCGCACCGGAGAGCCTGGGCAAGTCTTTCCTCGACGCTCTCCCGGACGCGGTGGCCCGCCTCACCGAGGCCAAGGCCGACGGCAGCTACACCCCCGCCGAGCAGGTGGTGGTGCTCTACCGGATCACCGCGCCGGGGGAGGAGCCGGCGTACGGGCTGTTCGCGATGGTGGACACCGACCAGATCTCCACCCGGGCCGACGAGCCGGGCCTGGTCATCCGCAACGAGGACGTCTTCATCGCCAAGGTGCGCGAGCGGGTTGCGCTGGCCGACGCGCTGGGTCACCTGCTCTCACCCGTACTCCTGTTGCAGACGGGGCGTGGCGACGAGCTGCACGCTGCGCTCGCGGCGGCGACGGACACGGCCGGCGCGCCCGCCGCCACGGACACCGACCAGGCGGGGCGCACGCATGCCATCTGGCTGCTCGGCCCCGGTCCGGAGCAGGACACGCTGACCGCCCTCGCCGGTGGCGGGGAGCTGGTCGTCGCCGACGGCAACCACCGCAGCCTGGCCGCCCAGACCGGCGACCTGCCGCGCTTCCTGGCCGTGATCACCACCCCCGCGTCGGTGGCCATCCAGCCGTACAACCGGCTGGTCAGCGAGCTGACCACCACGCCGGCCGAGCTGCTCGACCGGCTGCGGGCGGCGGGGGCCGAGGTCGATCCGATCGACGGCCCGGTCGAGGTCCCGACCGCCGGCGGCACCGTGCACCTCCGCCTCGACGGCCAGGGGTACGCGGTGCGCCTGCCCGCCTCGGTCGCTGGCAGTCTGGAAAACCTGGACCACGCCCTGGTCGAGCGGCTGCTGCTCCGCGACGCGCTGGGGCTGGACCCGGGCGACAAGCGGATCACCTACGTCGGCGGTGACTACCCGGCGAGCTGGCTCACCGGTGAGGTCGACGCTGGCCGGGCCGAGCTGGCCATCCTGATCGCGCCAGTGACCGTGTCGGACTTCGTCGCGGTGAACCTGGCCCGGGAGAAGATGCCCCGCAAGAGCACCTGGTTCACCCCGAAGGCGCGGGGCGGTCTGGTCGTCGCTGAGCTGCCGCGCTGAGCGGCCGCCCACATGATCGTGTGACGAACCCGGCTCGGGGACGCCGCCCCCGCGACGTCCCCGAGCGCGGCCTGACAGACTGCCCGGTATGCGCGTCTACCTGGGATCCGATCACGCCGGTTTCGAGTTGAAGGTGCACCTGGCCAACCACCTGGCCAAGCAGGGGTACGACGTGGTCGACGTCGGCCCGCGCGCCTACGACCCGGACGACGACTACCCGACGTTCTGCCTGCACACCGGCGACCAGGTGGTGGCCGACGAGACAGGCCTCGGGGTGGTCATCGGTGGGTCCGGTAACGGTGAGCAGATCGCCGCGAACAAGGTCGCCGGGGTCCGCGCCGCGCTGGCCTGGAGCGTGGAGACCGCTCAGCTGGCCCGCCAGCACAACGACGCGAACGTGGTCGCGGTCGGCGCCCGCCAGCACACGCTGGACGAGGCCACCGCCATCGTCGAGGCGTTCCTGAACACGCCGTTCTCCGGCAATGAGCGGCATGCCCGTCGGATCGCCCAGGTGGCCGAGTACGAGCGCACCCGACAGCTGCCCGACCTGCCCTGACTCGTCGACGGTCAGCGTGGAGGGCGGGGTAGGTCCTCGCGGGGCACCCAGTTACGGCGGACGACCACCACTCGGGCCTCGGCCTCGGCCAGGTCTTCGTCGGTCGAGCGGGCCGCGTCCCGGGCCCGCAGCGCGGCGCTCAGCCCCACCTGGGACGAGCCGGAACCGACCAGCCCGCGCAGCCCCCGCTCGCCGTCGCGCTCGTCGCCGCCCGGGTTCCTCCGGCGCGGCGGCGGGTCGTCACCGTCATGCACGCCCGTGGTGCTGGCCGTCGGGCCGTCGGCGCCCCGGCCGGCCGGCTCGGGTTCGGGGTGGTGGCGCAGCCGTCGCCGTCGTCGGTCGGGATCACCCATCAGCCGACCGTACCCTGCCGGGGGTGTGATTCCGCACCGTCGTGCCGGCCCGCGTCTCGGGCGGGTTCGGCCACCGATGTGCCGGCTGGCTACCCTCGGATCCAGGCGGCGGTGATGTCGTCGGTCAGGGGGAGGACGAGATGGCAGACCAGACGCAGCCGTGGGCGGAGCGGACCGTGGAGGTGCCACCGCAGGCCGGCGTCGGGGTGCCGCCGCAGCGCGATGGTTTCCGCCGGGGTGTGGCGCCGGTGGGTCAGCGGCGCAGCCCGCGGACCGAGCCGTTCCCCGTGGTCGAGCAGGAGCCGACCGGCACCGGTTGGCCCGGCGGGCCGGCCCCGCGCCGGTCGTTGAGCTGGCGGATGGCGCAGCTGCGTCGCGGCGGTGAGTGGAGCGCTGTGGCGGGGCTCTTCGCGTTCGTGTGCTGGGGGATCTGGGCGCTCTCCGGCCAGGGTGACCTGAGCGGCCCGCTGCTGGTGCTGGTGCTCAGCCTCCTGGTGGCGGTGGGCCTGTTCGCCCTGTCCCGGCTGGTCGGCCGCGTGGTGCTGGAACGGCAGCTCGGTCGGGTCCGGCGCAGCGCCCGAGGTGCCCACCTGGCGACGGCGGTCTTCCTCGTCGGCCTCGGTGTGGCCTGGCTCCAGCAGACCGAGTGGGTCGTCTCCGCCTGGAACTGGATCTCCTCGAACTGACCGAAGGCGCGCACGGGCGGCCGGCTCAGGGCCGCCCGCCCGTGCACCCGGTCGTCTCCCCACCAGGCAAGGCCGCTGCTTACCCGGCCGGCCACGAATGAACCGTGGCCGGCCCGTCCGACTGGTACCCCGTTCGGGGGCTGCCCGGTCCCCGTCGCTGCGGCGGTCCGTGCCCCTCGGCGAAATGCCGCCCCGCTGGGTCGGCTCGGCCGGCGGTGCCGCGCCCGGCTCGCGGACGCGGCACCGCTGCGAGCTCAGCCGGCGGGCTGGGCCGCCGCGTAGTCGCGGGCCACCCGTACCAGCTCGATCAGCCCGCCCGCGTACTCCTGGGACTCGCCGTGCGCCTCGTCGAACGGCGGCTGGAAGCCGACGCCCTCCCACTCGCCGGTGGCGGGGTTCCACCGGTCGTTACCGACCTCGAAGTCCCACGCGAAGATGCCCAGCTCGTAGTAGAGCTGGTCGGCGGAGTTCCCGGCGGCGGAGTAGAGCACGTCGGCGACCGGGCCGGTCTGCGACGGCCAGGTCACGGTGCCACGCTCCTGCGCGATGGCGCCGACGATCCGTCGGGCGCTGTCCAGGAACATCTTCGACTCGTCGATCGACGGCCGGGGCAGGGTGACCCGCCCGTCCGCCCGGTACGCCCCCGGCGGCCACATGAAGTACCCGCCGTAGGAGTGCACGTTCATCGCGAACTTGATGTTGGGGTGGGTCTGGGCGAGCGCGACCACGTTGCGGCTCTCCGCTTCGGACAGCTCCGCGGTGCCGGCGTAGTTGCCGGAGAGGCAGTTGGCGCTGGCGCCCACGTAGCCGTCGAAGTACGACCCGACGGTGTAGTTGCGGTTGATGTCAACACCCCACGAGGTGCGGTTCTTCGGGTCGCGGGCCGGCCCGGTGCAGTGGTTGACCAGGTTCTTGCGTTGGAAGTTGAAGTCGTTGAACGAGTAGTTCGCGCCGTCCGGGTTGACCGTCGGGATGACGAAGACATCGACCTGCTCCAGCAGCTCACGGGTGGCCGGGTCGGTGCGGGCGTTGGCCAGCATCCGCTCGGCGAACTCCAACGTAACCAGCGGCGTGGCCCACTCCCGGGCGTGTTCCTGGGAGTACGCGAGCACCCCGACCCGGGAGCCGTCCCGGTGCACGCCGAGGCGCAGCGCCTGCACCGTCCACGGCTTCGCCGGCACCTCGGTGCCCTGGAGGCCGTCGTCGAGCCGGGCGGGACCGGCGACTGGCATCGGCAGCCCGGTGGAGCCGTCCTCGACGGTGGCCCGGAACCGGTTCGGTTGGCGGGCGTTGATCGCCGCCGCGACCTCATCGGTGGTGCTCACCGTCTTACCCGCGGTGTCGGTGGCCAGCGAGACCGTGAGGACGCGGTCGCGGTAGCCGACGGTCAACGGGCGGTTTCGGCGGCCCGGGTCGACCGTCCGCACCTGCACGCCGTTCATGCTCTGGTCGCCGAAGCGGACCGACTCGACCACCACGGCGGCCACCGCCGGGTCGCCCAGGTACGCGGCGGCGGTGCGTCGGTACCCCTGGGTCTTGTTCGGCAGGTCGATCACGTCCACCAGGTCCCGGTACTGGCGGGCCAACCGCTTGATCCGCGCCTGGATGTCGACCGGCGTCAGGTACGCGTCGATGAAGTCCTTCTGGTAGCCGGCCGGCAGCGGCGGCGGGGAGGCGTTCGGCCAGAGCGCCGGGGTGACCACCCGGCTGGTCCCGCCGAGGCTGGAGGTGGCGGTCAGTTGGACCGGCCGGTTCGGCACCGGCTGGGGAAGGTTGTAGTGGTACTGGTATTCGCCGGAGTCCTCGAACCGGTACAGCGGGAACGAGCCGGTGGCGCCGTCGGCCGTCCGCCAGCTGACGGTGATCTCCACGTCCGGGTCGTCGGTGGCGGTGGTGGCCACCTGGGCCTGCAGGAACGTCTGCCCACCCGTCGTCCACCAGTACGCCTGCTGCACCTGGAGCGTGTCCACCGCCGCTGCGGTGGTCGTCCGCTGGTCGGCGGCCGGTGCGCGCAGCCCGGCTGCGGTGCGGGCCTCTGCCGCCCGGACGCTCTCGGCGTAGTGCCGGCTGCCGTCCCCGGCGCGCTGCACGATCTGCACGGCCGTGGCGCCCTGCGCGGTCAGCTCGGCGAGCTGCGCGCCGCTGAGCACCAGGTCGGCGAGGATCCGCCCGTCCCGTGCGCGAGGCCGGTTGGCCAGGTCGGCACCGGCGGCGACCAGCCGGTCGAGCTGCGCCTGATCGCGCAGCTGCACCCGGACCACGGCGGTCTCGGTGGTGCTCAGGGTGATCGGTGTGGCCGGGGCGGCGGGTGCCGCGGTGCCCGGACCGGGGTGGGACAGTACCGCGCTGATCAGGATCGCTGTGGTGGCGGCAGCTGTCCACCGTCGTCGGACGATCATGTGCCCTCCTGACGGACGTCGATGTTACTGGTCCTTACACCAGTGCATAGATCGACACCTGTCAAGGCATTCGGCCCTCCGCCGTACCGGCGCCACCAGTGACCTCGGATTCCTCGGCGGCAAGTTCCCAACCCACGGGCGTCCGGCGGCGGAAGATCTCAGTCCGGGGGAGCAACCCCCTGAGTCAGACCCCGCGTGACTATCTCGAAACGGGGATCGGAGGCCTGAATGAGCGATCGCGACGAGGCGTTCGCCGAGTACTTCGCGACGAGGTCCGGTGCGATGCGCGGCACCGCGTACCTGCTGTGCGGCGACTGGCACCGGGCCGAGGACCTGGTCCAGACCGCGTTCGTCAAGCTCTACCGGGTCTGGAACCGGATCTCGCGGCACGAGGTGCTCGACAGCTATGTGCGCCAGATCCTGATCCGGACATTCCTCGATGAGCGGCGTCGCGGCTGGTGGCGGCGTGAGCGGGTGGGGGGCGAGAACACCGACCAGGCGGCCCCGCCCGATTCGCCGGAGAGTCGGTTGGTGCTGCTCCAGGCACTGGCCTCCGTTGCACCACGCCAGCGGGCCGTCCTGGTTCTCCGGTACTGGGAGGACCTGTCGATCGAGGACGTCGCGACGCTGCTGGAGTGTTCTCCAGGGACGGTGAAGAGCCAGGCCGCACGCGGGCTCGACACGCTGCGCGGCCTCCTGGCGCCCACCTACACCGGGATCGAGATGGGGGAGCGATGAACGAGGAAGAGTTGCGCGAGGGGCTGCGCAGCGACATGGCGAGCACCACCCCGCCACCACCATTGAGTACGGGGGCCATGCTCGGCGTGGCGCGGCGGGCGCGCTTTCGCCGCCGTGCGGTGTGGGCGTCCCTCGGATCGGCGGCCGTCGTGTTGGCGGTCACCGGCTTCGCGGCCGTCGCCACCCCGGACGGCCATGTCTACCAACCGGCGGGCCAGTGGCCACAGGCCGCCCCTGACGCGTCGGGGGACACCAAGGAGGCGTGGCCGACCGGGCCCGACGGTCAGCCGCAGGAGGACCGGACGGCGCGGGCCGGTTCCAAGCATGACCAGGGAGTCCGCCTGCTCAACGAGGTCGTCTCGGTCGTGCCCGCCGGCTACAGCGCGCCGGAGGACCCGGCTGGCCAGCCCGCCGACGAGCGGACGCTGCGGACCCACCAGGCGCAATTCGAGGACAAGGTGAACGGCGTCGACGTGTGGAGTTACATGTCCTCGGTCGCCGTGGCCCAGGGGCCGGGCACCGGGCGAGTGATCGTCGAGGTGCACGACGCCGGCAACCAGCTGCCAACCGAGCCGTGCGCGCTGGCCCGAGGGTTCTGGGGGATGCAGGGCGAATGCCAGGTCGAAACCGTCGGAGCGGTGAAGGTCGGGGTGGTGGCCCAACCGGGCAACGACGATCGGCTCGACCAGTGGTCGGCCTACCGGCACCCGGACGGCGTGGTGGTCTTCGTGGCGCAGGGCGCGAAGGCCGACGACAGTCGGTCGGCGTTGACGAAGCTGCCATTCTCGGTGCAGCAGCTGGCGGCCCTCGCCGTCGACGAACGGTTCCACCTGAAGTGACACGCGAGCCTCGTTGAGCCGTTGTTCACACGGCGGCTCGACGGGCTCGCGTGTCGGGGCGATCCGACAGTCGGCACCCTGGACGTACTGGCTTGCCTTCCGGCTCGCGCTGCTCGGTTGCGACCTCACCGTCGATGAGCCAGAGGAACTGGTCGGCCATCACCCGCGCCGTGGCTTCCGGAACCCCGTCGGCAACGCCTGACGTGGAAGCGAGGCACCAAGGAGCGGACGTTCGGTCAACGACCTCAACGGCGCGCTGTGAGGGGCACGAGGACGAGGACGGCAACGCCAAGTGCGGTGGCACCGACAGCCCACCACCAGAAGAATCCCGAAAAGACCGAGGCGATCAGGAGCCCTACGCCGAGGCCGGCCAGCAGGCCGAGTGCGAACAGGACCCGTGGGGGCAGGGCGAGGTGCGGCAGGCGCCGGACCACGAGCACTTCCAGCCAGGTGCCGCCCAACGCCAGCAGTGCTGCGCCGACCGCGTCCACGGCGGACAGTCCGTGACCTTCGCTGAGGGGGACGAGAACTCTGCCCTCGTCACCGGCGGGGACGAAGAGGATGAGCACGGTCGAACACCGACCAGCAGATGTCGTTCCGCAACCGCTGGTCATCGAGCACGAGCTCGCGAATCGCCTCCGGAAGTTGGTCACGCTGCCAGCGGCACTCGAGTCGCCCCGCGGCATCGCGCTCGCCTTCTGGCGCGGCAGCACGTGCGGCCTTGATCGCGTAGGCGGCCGCACCGAGTTCGTGCGCGGCGACGTGTGCGATGGCCGCCGCCTGGCCAGCAGCGTACGCGGCATGCCGTGCTGCCCCACGTAGGTCTCTGACCTGGGCCGGAGGCTGGTGGAGCGGGCGACGGGAATCGAACCCGCGTAATCAGTTTGGAAGACTGGAGCTCTACCATTGAGCTACGCCCGCGTGCACCCGCCGCAGCGGGTCGCGTCGACATCGTACCCAATGCCCGTGCCCGGCGCGTAGGCGCGCCACCGCCCCGCGGCGCCGCGTCGTCCCGGCGCCGTGTCGCAACGCCCCCGAAGATCCACACAGTTTCAGGGATGTAGTGGTCTGCTCGTGCCGTGATGCCACTAGATCCCTGAAGTTGGGCGGATCTTGGCTTCCGGAGGCCAGGGGTGCCCGAGGCGTCCGCGGAGGCGGGCGGAATAGCTGCTTTCGAGGGATGTGTCCGGGTGGGGGATGCCCCGGCACCGCCTGAGGCGCGGCGACGGCATAGACTGCACGTCGCCACGGGGTGTGGCGCAGCTTGGTAGCGCACTCGCTTTGGGAGCGAGGGGCCGTGGGTTCAAATCCCGCCACCCCGACTGTCGTCCGCGGCCGGGCCGCCCCGGGTGCCGCCCAGTGCGGTCCCCGGGCGATGCCGGTGCGTCAGGCCGGCTCACCTACACTCGATGGGCTGAATCACGCCCAGACTCAACTGAGATCCGTCAAGGAGTACGCCTGTGAAGAGCACCGTCGAGACTCTGAGCCCGACGCGCGTGCGGCTCGCCATCGAGGTGCCGTTCGTCGAGCTCGAGCCGAGCCTCAAGAAGGCGTACCGGGAGATCGGTTCGCAGGTCCAGGTTCCGGGCTTCCGCAAGGGCAAGGTGCCGACCGCGGTGATCGACCAGCGGGTGGGCCGGGGCACCGTCCTCAACGAGGCGGTCCAGGAGGCCATCCCGGAGAACATCCTCGCCGCGGTGCGCGAGCACGACCTCAAGACGCTGGGGCGCCCGGAGGTCGAGATCACCGAGTTCAACGACGGTGACTCGCTGAACTTCACCGCCGAGGTCGACGTCCGTCCGGAGATCACCATCCCCGACGCGACCACCATCGAGGTGACCGTCGACGAGCTGCAGATCGACGAGAGCGAGATCGACGAGCAGGTGAAGAACCTGCGCGAGCGTTTCGCGACCCTCAAGACCGTCGAGCGGGCCGCCGCCGAGGGTGACTACGTCCAGATCGACCTGAACGCCACCGTCGACGGCGAGGACGTGCCGGGCGGCCAGGCGAGCAACATCTCCCACGAGGTGGGCAGCAAGCAGCTCCTGCCGGGCCTCGACGAGGCCGTGGTCGGCCTCGCCGCCGGCGACGACACCACCTTCACCACCCAGCTGGTCGGCGGCGACTTCGCCGGCCGGGACGCCGAGGTGGCGGTGACCGTGCGCACGGTCAAGGAGAAGGAGCTGCCCGAGCTGGACGACGAGTTCGCCCAGATGGCGAGCGAGTTCGACACGATCGAGGAGCTGCGCGGCGACCTGCGGGCCCGGGTCACCCAGGGCAAGCAGGTCGAGCAGATCTACGCCGCTCGGGACAAGGCGCTGTCGCAGTTGGTCGAGACCGCCGACGTGCCGGCACCGGAGGGTGTCGTCCGCGAGGAGGTCGAGAGCCGCAAGCAGGCGATGGTCGACCAGCTGGAGCGGATCGGCGCCTCCATGGAGGAATACCTCGCGGCCGAGGAGAAGACCGAGGAGCAGATCGACGCTGAGCTGACCGAGGCGGCGACCGAGGGCGTCAAGGTCCAGCTCCTGCTGGACACTCTGGCCGACGCGGAGGACGTGCAGGTCTCCGACGACGAGTTCGGGCACGAGATCGTGCACCGGGCCCAGCGCGCCGGTATGGCCCCTCAGCAGTACTACGACCAGCTGGTGCGCTCCGGCGCGGCCGCCGCGGTCTTCGGCGATGTGCGGCGGGGCAAGGCGCTCGCGGCCGTCATGGAGCGGATCAAGATCAAGGACTCGGCCGGCAACGAGGTCACCCTCGACGCGCTGCGCGCCGCCAACGAGGCCGAGCACAACCACTGATCGTCGGGTGCGGCCGCCGTCCGCCGCTGTGCGGTGGACGGCGGCCGAATCCATTTCCGGGGTACGCCGGAAGCCAGCGTTGCCGGGTCCGCCCGGGAGCCAGCGTTGCCGGGGTACGCCCGGAAGCCCGCGCCGCGGGTGCGCCCGACACAGCTGCGCTGAGAGCGAACAGTGCCCCGACCGGGACTCTGCCGCCCCGCACAGCGGTTAGTGTCGGGAAAGACGGTACGGAGAGCGAAGGGCTGCCATGACCGACATGCACATCCCAGCGGAACCGCTCCGGGCGATTGATGCCCGAGGTGGCGACACCATTGGCAACCTCGACGACTCGGTCTACAACCGGTTGCTCAAGGAACGCATCATCTTCCTGGGCAGCGAGGTGACCGACCAGGTCGCCAACCGCATCTGCGCGCAGCTGCTGCTGCTCGCCGCGGAGGACCCGGACCGCGACATCAATCTGTGGATCAACTCGCCGGGTGGCTCGGTCTACTCCGGCATGGCGATCTACGACACCATGCAGTTCATCGACAACGACGTGTCGACCGTGGCGATGGGCATGGCGGCCTCGATGGGCCAGCTGCTGCTCTGCGCGGGCACCAAGGGCAAGCGGTACGCCCTGCCCCACGCCCGGATCATGATGCACCAGCCGTCCGGTGGCCTGGGCGGCACGGCGTCCGACATCGCCATCCAGGCGGAGCAGATGCTCTACACGAAGCGGATGTTCCAGGAGCGGGTCGCGCACCACACCGGCCAGAGCCAGTCGCAGATCGAGGCGGACTCGGACCGGGACCGTTGGTTCACCGCCCAGGAGGCCATGGACTACGGCTTCATCGACAAGGTGATCATCGGGGCCGCTCAGGTTCCGGATGGCGCCGGGACCCTGAGCTGAGGAGCTGACGATGACCGATCTGAGCTTGCCGCCCCAGTTCGCGGCCGTGCACAACCGCTACGTGCTGCCGTCGTTCGTCGAGCGCACGTCGTACGGGGTCAAGGAATCCAACCCGTACAACAAGCTCTTCGAGGACCGGATCATCTTCCTCGGCGTCCAGGTGGACGACGCGTCGGCCAACGACGTGATGGCCCAGCTGCTGACGCTTGAGGGCACCGACCCGGACCGCGACATCATCATGTACATCAACTCGCCGGGTGGTTCGTTCACCGCGATGACGGCGATCTACGACACCATGCAGTACGTCCGTCCGGACATCCAGACGGTCTGCCTCGGGCAGGCCGCCAGCGCGGCGGCGGTGCTGCTGGCCGCGGGCACTCCGGGCAAGCGGATGGCTCTTCCGAACTCGCGGATCATCATCCACCAGCCGGCCACCGAGGGCGGCTACGGGCAGGGCTCGGACATCGAGATCCAGGCCCGGGAGATCCTGCGGATGCGGACGCAGTTGGAGGACATGCTGTCCCGCCACTGCAACCGCCCGATGGAGCAGGTTCGCAAGGACATCGACCGTGACAAGATCATGACGGCCGAGGAGTCCAAGGAGTACGGGCTGGTCGACACGATTCTGACCAGCCGCAAGAAGGGTCTGCTGGCCGCCCAGGCCGCCAGCTGAGCAGTACCGGGTCAGAGGTTGGCCGGGGCATCCGTTCCCGGCCGACCTCTGACACACCCGTTTTGGGGGTCGGAGAATGCCCCGGCAGCGGGTAACGTCGGGTCCGTACCGCTTCGCCGGTTCGGCCGGCGGGGGTGAACTAGCCGGACGGCGCGCAGCGTCCGCAGGTCAGGGCCGGGTCTCCGGCCGATGAGTGCAGGGAGAACGTAGGTGGCACGGATCGGTGACGGCGGCGACCTACTGAAATGCTCCTTCTGCGGTAAGTCGCAGAAGCAGGTGAAGAAGCTCATCGCGGGCCCTGGGGTCTACATCTGCGACGAGTGCATCGATCTCTGCAACGAGATCATCGAAGAGGAGCTGGCCGAGTCCGGCGAGGTGAAGTGGGAAGAGCTTCCCAAGCCGATGGAGATCTGCCAGTTCCTCGACAACTACGTCGTCGGACAGGATCAGGCCAAGAAGGCACTCGCCGTCGCGGTCTACAACCACTACAAGCGGATCCAGGCAGAGGCGGCCAACGCGCCGGGCTCCGGCAATGATGCCGTCGAGCTGGCCAAGTCCAACATCCTCCTGCTCGGCCCGACAGGGTGCGGCAAGACCCACCTGGCGCAGACCCTCGCCCGGATGTTGAACGTTCCGTTCGCCATCGCCGACGCCACGGCGCTGACCGAGGCGGGCTACGTCGGCGAGGACGTGGAAAACATCCTCCTCAAGCTGATCCAGGCCGCCGACTACGACATCAAGCGCGCCGAGACCGGCATCATCTACATCGACGAGGTCGACAAGATCGCCCGTAAGTCGGAGAATCCGTCGATCACGCGGGACGTCTCCGGTGAGGGCGTGCAGCAGGCCCTGCTCAAGATGCTCGAAGGCACGGTGGCCAACGTGCCACCGCAGGGCGGTCGCAAGCACCCGCATCAGGAGTTCATCCAGATCGACACCACCAACGTGCTGTTCATCTGCGGTGGCGCGTTCGCCGGGCTGGATCAGATCATCGAGTCCCGCACCGGGCAGGGCGGCACCGGCTTCGGTGCCCGACTCCGGTCCGTGTCCGATCGGTCGACCGATGACATCTTCAGCCAGGTCATGCCGGAAGACATGCTCAAGTTCGGGTTGATCCCCGAGTTCGTCGGCCGGCTACCGGTGATCACCAACGTGCGCAGCCTGGACCGCAGCGCCCTCGTGCGGATCCTCACCGAGCCGCGCAACGCCCTGGTTCGGCAGTACCAGCGCCTCTTCGAGCTGGACGGGGTCGAGCTGGAGTTCGACGAGCCGGCACTGGAGGCCATCGCCGACCAGGCCATGCTGCGGGGCACCGGTGCCCGTGGTTTGCGGGCCATCATCGAGGAGGTCCTGCTCTCCGCGATGTTCGAGGTGCCGAGCAACCCCGACGCCGCCCGGGTGCTGATCACCCGCGAGGTGGTCCTGGAAAACGTCAACCCGACGATCGTTCCGCGCGAGTTCACGGGCCGTCGGGCCCGTCGGGACCGCGAGGAGAAGTCGGCCTGATCCTCCCCGCAGCACGCCGGTCGCTCAGTCCTGACGCGGCCGGCGTGATCGCGTTCGGCGGTCCCATTCGCCCGACGGCGTGATCGTCACCATCATCAGCCGGGCTGGTTCGTCGGTGTCGTTGCGGTAGCCGTGCTCCCGGTCGGCGTGGAACTCGATGGTCTCGCCGGTCCGCACGCGGTGGTCCTGCCCGTCGACCCAGACGACCACCGTGCCGGAGAGGACGTGCAGCACCTCCTTGGTGCCGCGCGGGTGGTCGGGGGAGCGGTGTGCCTCCCCGGGCGCCAGACGCCAGTCCCATAGCTCGACGAGGTCCGGCTCGCCCAGCCCGCTCAGCAGGTGGGCCGTGCCGCCGTGCTCGCCCTGCCAGAGCACGGGCGCCTCGGCGGCTGAGGTGATCTTCACGGCCTGGTCCTCGGCCGGCTCCATCAGGCGGGCGATGTTGACGCCGAAGGCGTCGGCGACCCGGCACAGCGTGCCGATGCTCGGGTTGGTGCGCGCGCCCTCGATCTGCACGAGCATCCCCTTGCTCACCCCGGACCTGCCGGCCAACTCCTCGAAGGACCAGCCTCGGGCGGCCCGTAGCTCGCGCACCTGCCGGGCCACCGCGGCGGTTACCGCGCCCACCCGGTCCGCACCGGTCTTGGTCATCAAACTATCCCTCACGGTCACTATTATGGTACGACAGTCGCATGCTCCCCATTGTCCTGGCAGCGGTGTCCGCAGTCGCGTTCGGCACCGCCGACTTCGCCGGCGGGAAGGCGTCCCGCCGCGCCAACCCGATCGCCGTGACCGTCATCTCCCAACTGCTGAGCGTCCCGCTGCTGGTCGTGCTGGTTCTGGTGGTGCCTGGCACCCCGACTGTCGGGGACATCGGCTGGGGCCTGCTGGCCGGCGTGGCCGGCGCGGGCGGGGTCATGCTGCTCTACCGGGCCCTCGCTGGCGGGATGATGGCCGTGGTGGCGCCGGTCACCGCGATCACCGCCGCAGTGGTGCCGATCATCGCCGGCCTGTTCATGGCGGCCTCCCCGGGCGCCCCGGCGCTCACCGGCGCAGGCCTCGCGGTGCTGGCGATCGCTCTGGTCAGTCTGGGGCAGGGCGGCAGCCGTCGAGCCGTCCCGGTGCGGCTGGTCGGTCTCGCCCTCGCCGCCGGGGCGCTCTTCGGCGTCTTCTTCACGCTCCTCGGTCAGGCCGACGAGAGCGCCGGCATGTGGCCGGTGGCGGCGGTGCGAGCCAGCTCGATCGCGTTCGGCCTCGCGCTGGCCGCCGGCACCGGCGTGCGGTTGCGGATCGGACGACCCGTGCTGGGCTGGGCGGCGGTCGCCGGTCTGCTCGACAGCGCCGCCAACGCGCTCTTCGTGGCCGCCGCCGCGCGGGGTCACCTGAGCATCGTCGCGGCGGTCACCGCGCTCTACCCGGCCAGCACCGTGCTGCTGGCGTTGGCCGTCGACCGGGAGCGGCTGCGCCCGGTTCAGATCGCGGGCCTCGGCTTCGCCGCCGGGGCTCTGGTACTGGCCAGCCTCTGATGCTGTCCGCGCCGGCCCTTCCGGCCGTACCCTGTGCTCATGCGTGTCGCCGTCTGCCAGCTGAACGCGCGGGACGACCGCAAGGCCAATCTGGCCGCCGCGGAGGTCCTGCTGGAACGCGCGGCCGCCGGCGGCGCGGACCTCGCCGTCCTGCCGGAGTACGTGGACTACCTCGGTCCCGCCGCCGGGTTGCCGGAGCCGGAGCCGGTGGACGGGGAGGTCGGCAGCTTCTTCGCCGGGATCGCCCGGAGGCTCGGGATCTGGTTGGTGGCCGGTTCGTTCCACGAGGCCGGCCCGGACCCGGAGCACACCTGGAACACGTCACTGGTCTTCGACCGCTCCGGCAGCCTGGCCGCGAGCTATCGCAAGATCCATCTGTACGACGTGGAGATCCCCGGTCGGGTCTCCTACCGGGAGTCGGCGACTGTCGCGCCGGGGCTTCAACCGGTGGTGGTGGACGTCGAGGGTCTGCGCGTCGGTCTGTCGGTCTGCTATGACCTGCGCTTCCCGGAGCTGTACCGGTTGCTCGCCACCGACGGTGGCGCACAGTTGCTGGTGGTTCCCGCAGCTTTCATGATGCACACCGGCCGGGACCACTGGGAGGTCCTGTTGCGGGCCCGGGCGATCGAGAACCAGTGCTTCGTGGCGGCGGCCGGCCAGACCGGCGACCACGAGCCAGGTCGCACCTGCTTCGGGCGCAGCATGGTGGTGGACCCGTGGGGGACGGTGCTCTCCCAGCTGCCGGACGGCCCAGGGGTTTCCGTCGTCGACCTGGATCTCGACCGGCTCGCCGCGATCCGGGCCGAGCTGCCCAGCCTGGCCAATCGCCGGCTCTGAGCCTCAGCCCTCCAGCAGGACGCCGATCACCGCGAACCCGGCGATGGCCGCGGCGGTGACCAGCAGCGCGGTGGTCATCCGGGACCTGCCCCGTCGAGCCAGCCGTCCTACCGAGAGCACCAGGACGACCAGCACGACCGCACCGATCACCACCTGCCAGAACGGCAGGAGAAGGCCGAGCAGCGCTTCCTCGGCGAACACCCTGGCGCCGTGCCCGGACTCATCCATGTCTGACACTCTGGCACGTCGAGACGGCCCGCGTCGCCGGCTGCACCGGTGACCCGTCGCGTGCCGGTCGGTCAAACCAGTGATGAACCCTGATTTGCCTTCTCCAGGCCGTCCGCGTAACTTTCTCTCTGCACGGGGGAGGCCGGACAAACCGGCCGAGAACGGGCGCCAGGCTCGTGGCGGAAACGCCGAGCGAGACTGAGGATCGGGCGGTGCGGAACACTCCGGACACGGGGTTGCGAACGCGAAGCCGACCGGGTAAGGTTTTGGAGCCGGCAGGAGCCGGGCGGAGAGCCGCGAAGCGGCGATCGGCCGGTCTGCGGCTTTCCACGACAGTAACGACCGCCGTTTACGGCGTGCGTCATCGTGGACCCGGATGAGCCACATTGATCGCCTCGAACATGAGGTTGACAATGAAAACTCGACCAAGTAGGTTTGAGCGGTTGCCCCGAGTTGGGGTTCCACTGAGGTGGGGCTTTGGTCGGTGTGTGGTTGTTCTTTGAGAACTCAACAGGGTGCTTTAAAAGCCAGTGCCAATTATGATTTATACCCCGGACTGGTCAGGCTTTGGTC